>JAFDJF010000243.1 GCA_019307645.1 Deltaproteobacteria bacterium | reverse complement strand
ACCTGGAGGATTCCATTCGCGGGGAAATTATTGAATTGTGGTAACTACTCAGGTTGTTGGGCTCAGGGTTCATCGCTTTAACCTTGAACCCTGAACCGTGAACCCTTGAACCTGAGTAGTTACGAATTGTGATGACATGCCACAAAAGTATTCTTTAGAGGGATATCAAAGGCTTATTCTGCATTGTTAATCGGTCAAACATAATTCCGGAGGTGATAAGTGAGACATATAAAATGGTTGGCTGCAATTCTTTTTGGGGCGCTGGTTATCATAGTGATTTCTCAGAATATTCCAAATTTAAAAACTCCTGTTGTATTCAGCATAAACCTTTGGCCCTTTGAGATGTATCAGACCCCCAACATCCCTTTGGGTTTTATCGCTGTCATCACTTTTCTGATAGGGGTATTATCCATGGCAGTGTGCGGAATTGTAGAACGTTTCCGTCTTAAGAAACAGATTAAGACGCTTCTGGTGGAAGCCAGGGAAAGGGAAAATGAGCTTAATTCTCTCAGAAATTTGTCCGTGACCACTGAATTTATCGACACAGAACAAACCTCCGACATGGAATGAAAGTCCCTCTCCGGATTATTCCGTTTCCTACCCGCGTTGGCACTTTGACGAAGGTTTTCATGTTTTGAGAAGCTTTTAACCAGTGTCCACCCAGAAATGAAAGATTTCAGCCTCCCCGGTTGCCAGAGAGAGTGGAAGTTACATGGGAGTGGAGGATTAAAATGGCACAATTAACTCCTATGTTCAGACAATATATGGGCATCAAGGGTGAAAACCCTGATTCCATCCTGTTTTTCCGTATGGGCGATTTCTACGAGATGTTTTTTGATGATGCCCGGATTGCATCCAGGATTCTCGGCATTACACTAACAGCCCGGGGGACATACAACGGAGAAAAGGTCCCCATGTGCGGCATCCCCCATCATGCCTCAAAGTCCTATATTGCGAGACTGGTTGAGAGTGGCCGGAAGGTTGCCATCTGCGAGCAGACCGAAGATCCGAAGGCAAGCAAGGGTATTGTAAAACGGGATGTGGTCAGGGTCGTTACCCCCGGCTCTGTGATAGATGAAGGGGACGTGGATGATAAAAGCAACCTGTACATGGCTGCCATATCCGGAAATGATGGCAGATATGGCTTGGCCCATGTTGACCTGTTGACCGGCGAGTTTCGCGTCACAGAGCTCCGATCGAGTAACGAACTTCTGGATGAACTGGGGAGAATAGATCCTGCCGAGCTTCTTATCCCTGAAAATGGTCATTTATCGGGACTACAGGGATTGTCTGACTACCGGGTGGAAATACTGGAAAGAGATTCCTTTAATCCCCGGAAAGCGGAGGACCTTCTCAAAGAGCAGCTTGGTGTCAGGTCTCTGGCAGGGTTTGGATGCCGGGACCTGGAAGAGGGGGTCGTTGCTGCAGGTGCGCTTGTTCATTATCTTCGGGAGACCCAGAAAGGCAGTCCGGAGCACATAAAGGAGATCGTGAGTTATCATACGGGTGACTTTATGTTTCTCGACGGATCGACCTGCGCCCACCTGGAGCTGTTGAAAACCATGCGGCGGCAATCAGTGAAAGGATCGTTATTTCAAATCCTTGACAGGACCGTAACCCCCATGGGCAGTCGCCTTCTGAAAAAATGGATTTTATATCCCCTCACTAATATCGGCAAAACGCGCGAGAGACTGGGCGCAGTGTCCTGCTTCAAGGATGATCCCATGTTCCGGGAGGGGGTAATAGACAATCTTAGAGAAATCTATGACCTGGAACGGTTGAGGGGCCGTATTGCCCTGAAAAGGGCAAATGCAAGGGATCTTCTGGCCCTTAAGACCTCGATTATGAGACTCCCGCCAATCAAACACGCCCTAAGCAGTTCAACCAGCACGCTTTTATCCGAAAACGCAGCAAAAATGGACACACTTCAGGATGTTGCAGATTTGATAGACGAGGCCATCCATGAAGATCCGCCGGTTTCAATTAAGGAGGGTGGGATTATAAAAGAAGGGTATGATGATGAACTGGACCGCCTTATCTCTCTCAGTCGAGACGGAAAAAGCTGGATTGCTGAATTTGCCGCTTCCGAGCAGAAAAGAACCGGCATCTCAAGTCTTAAAGTGGGGTTTAACAAAGTTTTTGGGTATTATATTGAAATTTCCAAGGCCAACCTGCATCTTGCGCCGCCTGACTATAGCAGAAAACAGACACTGGTTAACGGGGAGAGGTATATCACCGAAGCGTTGAAGAACAAGGAGCAGCAGGTCCTGGGCGCTGAAGAAAAAAGGATCGAGCTCGAGCTCGATATTTTTGACCGTATTCGCAGGCAGATCGCACGGGAAAATCAGCGCATAAAAGAAACGGCGGAACTCGTTGCGCAGGTCGATGTTTTTGCCGGACTGGCTCAAACAGCCGAACTGAATGATTACTCCTGCCCGGAAGTCAACGAAGGAACTGATCTGGAAATCGTCGATGGCCGCCATCCGGTCATCGAACTGACTGTCAGAGATGAGGATTTTGTGCCTAACGATGTTCGTCTCGATTCCAGTGAACAGCAGATATTGATCATCACCGGGCCTAACATGGCAGGCAAATCCACTGTCCTCAGGCAAGTTGCACTGACCGTTCTGATGGCACAGATCGGGAGCTTTGTCCCGGCCTCAAAAGCAACGATAGGCATTGTAGACCGTATTTTTACCCGGGTTGGTGCATCTGATGATCTTGCCAGGGGACACAGTACCTTCATGGTGGAAATGAACGAAACAGCTAATATCCTCCGGCACGCAACACCCAGGAGTCTGGTCATCCTGGATGAAATCGGCAGAGGCACGAGCACCTATGACGGTTTGAGCATTGCCTGGGCTGTGGCAGAGTCCTTGCATGACAGAGAAGGTAAGGGCGTGAGGACCCTTTTTGCGACCCATTATCATGAGCTCACGGAGCTGGTGGCGACCAAACACAGGGTAAAGAATTTCAATATTGCCGTGCGTGAATGGAAGGATCAGATCATTTTTTTAAGAAAGCTGGTTCCCGGAGGCACAAGCCGGAGTTACGGCATACAGGTGGCGCGCATTGCAGGGTTATCCGAAAGTGTATTAAAGAGGGCAAGCGAGATTTTGGATAACCTGGAAGGCGCAGAGCTTGATGAGAGGGGGAGACCACGTTTGTCACATACCTTGCCTGAAAAGGAGAAAGATGATATTATCCAACTCAGCCTTTTCGGTTCTCAGGATCAGAAATTGATGGACTGGATCCTCGGGCTGGATATCTCGTCCATGACCCCGCTTGAGGCATTGACGGAACTTAACGAACTGAAAGAGTATGTGCGGAAAAAAGAATGAAAAACAGGATCTTTCACTCTAACTTATTTATTCTTCTGATTTTTTTGGCCCTGTCATTAACGGGCGCATCCGAAGGTATGTGCAGGACTTCAAATAAACCTGCGACACTTCTCAATAAGGCCGACCAGTGCCGTAAAAGTCTGTATGGCTCTTCAAAGAAAAAGAAATTTCGACACAACTGGCTGAGGTGCATTGACCGTTACAAAAACATTTACACCCGTTATCCTAAAAGCGATCAGGCCGCCTGGGCCCTGTATCATTCGGCGCGTCTTTACACGGGTCTTTACACGTATTCCGGAAGATCGAAAGACCTGGACGATGCACTTCGCCTTCACAGGCGACTGGTGGATGACTACGGGGAGCACCGCCTGGCAGATGACTCACAATATCTGGTCGGAAATATTTATTATAAATACAAGAAGGATCCAACCCAGGCCTATGTGGAATTTCTGAAGGTAGAGTTAAAATTTCCTTCAGGAGATATGGTGGTAAAGGCCGGTAAAAGGCTTGAAGAGCTGGCAGTAGCTCTCGATAAAAAAAATGAAAAACGAGAGAAGAAGAAAAAAGCGGCATCGAAATCAAAACTGGTTGCGGTAAAGGATATCCGGCACTGGTCAACGCCCAATTACACACGCGTTGTGATCGATCTCGAAAGCTCCGTCAAATACAAGCACCATCTGCTTAAGCCTGATCCTGATATTAAAAAGCCCCGCAGACTCTATCTGGATCTTAAGAATGCGCGTGTAACCAATCAAATTGATGAACCTGTCGTGATCAAGGACGGGCTTCTTCAACTGGCCCGGGCAGGCCAGTACACGAAAGATACCGTGCGGGTGGTCCTGGATATGGAGAGCATCGGAGGGTACAATGTTTTCCGTCTTCATGACCCGTTTCGAATCGTGGTGGATGTGCGGAGGCATAAAAAAAGGAGCGTCGGGGAAAGGACTAAAACAGCCGGAAAGAAGAGGACTGCAAGGAAAGGTATCAGGAAGTCTGACGGCCCGGATGATAAAATTTCCCTTGCCAGACAACTTGGGTTGAACGTCAAGAGAATCGTGATAGACCCCGGTCACGGGGGTAAGGACCCCGGGTGCCGAAGCAAAGGAGGCGCCAAAGAAAAAGACATTGTTCTGCGACTGGCGAAGACCCTGGCCAGGAATTTGAGGAAGGAATTAGGGTGCGAAGTCTTCCTCACAAGAACAACGGATGTTTTTTTGTCCCTGGAGCAAAGAACGGCAATTGCCAATATCAAAAAGGCGGATCTGTTCATTTCGCTCCATGTTAACGCGCACAGGAGCCGTAAGGTCTCGGGGCTGGAGACCTATTTCCTCAACATGGCGACAGACGAAAGATCTGTGATGGTGGCTGCAAGGGAGAATGCCACTTCTGAAAAAAATATCAGCGACCTTCAGACGATCCTTAACGACCTCATGCTGAATACCAAGATTAATGAATCGAGTCGGCTTGCGCACGCGGTCCAGAAAGGAATGATTACTCAGATAGACAAGAATTTCAAAAGGCCCAGAGACCTGGGTATCAAGCAGGCCCCATTCTATGTGCTGATCGGTGCAGAAATGCCGGCGATCCTTGTGGAAGCAGGCTTTTTTACCAATCCTGCGGAAGAGAAAAAATTGCTCAATAGTAAATACCGTGATTCCCTTGCAGCAGGTATCTGTAAGGGAATAAAATCATATGTGTACAGCATTGACCATGCCTATCAGGGAGGGTAATTGAATTGACGATTTTTGATTAACCGAATTAAACCATCTGCTTTGCAGGTGGTCCCAGCTTTGCTATGCGGGTAAGTGGGA
>JAFDJF010000242.1 GCA_019307645.1 Deltaproteobacteria bacterium | reverse complement strand
ATCTTCAGGTCATTTTTGGCAGGTTTTAAAAAGCAAAAACCTTGAAATAGTCCACTATTACTGCGCCTTTTACTTTTTAGAATCTACCAAACCTAACCTAAATCTGAGCGCCAATAATGTGAATTTATTTTTGCGCGAACCCTTAGTTTCTCTGAATATTACCTTTATTTACCCAAAGAAAAAAGCATTTTCGGTTAACCAGATATGATGGTCCCGTAAAAAGTCCGAAATTGTCATGCCGGACCTGATCCGGCATCCAGAACATATTGATATAACTGGATTCTCCGATAAATCGGAAAATGACGAAGGAGGGTGTTTCCTGACTTTTTACGATACCATCACAATTATCCTTGTAAGAAAAGTGTTTATCTGAAAAAATACTTTTTCCCGCACCTGAGAAAAAACGAATGCTTATCGTGGGTAGATCCATTCGCTATTTTCTTATATTGCCACAGATCATATGGGAAGGAGCCCCCAGCATTCCGATGAAACACGAAATCATTTTACAGCCGGACGGCGTGAAGGGACAAATTGAGCAGGGGAAAACCATCCTGGAGGCAGCCCGGGAACTGGGCGTAGATCTGCGCTCCGCTTGCGGGGGTAAGGGGGCCTGCGGAAAGTGCAGAGTTAAGGTCGAAAAGGGGGGGGAACACCTCTCTTCCCCAATGGAAAGAGAAATAAAGATCCTGAAAAACGATCTCCAATCTCATTATCGGCTTGCCTGCTGCGCCGTTATAACCGCTCCCCTAACAATAAGAATACCCGAGGAGAGCCGGCCTGCCGAGACGGTCATACTGGTGGAGGGCGAGACAGTGCCTTTTACCATGGACCCGGCCATAGACAAATATCACATAAACATGACAGTCCCCTCCCCGGAAAATTCTTTGAGTGCCGGTCAAAGCCTTTCCAACGGGCTTGCCCAAACCTACGGACTAAGTGGGGTAAGCATTGACGATGCCGTGCTGCAGCGATTGCCTGGGATTCTTCGCCGGTCTGACGGGGATATCACCGTCACCGTATGGGACGACAAAGCGGTGATAGATGTTGAACCCGGATATGCGGATGACGGCTATGGAATAGCAGTGGATATCGGCACGACCACTGTGGTGGGATATCTAATCAACCTGCGCACCGGGGAGGAGATGGCCGTCGATGCCATGGCAAACCCTCAAATTGCCTATGGCGCGGATGTAATGACCCGCATCTCCTATTCCCTGCAGAACGAAAAAAACCGGCAGGAGATCCAAAACAATATTGTTGACTGCATAAATACCATCATATCAAATACATGTAAAAGCGCTGAAATAACGACCCAAAATGTCGCCGAGATGACCATAGTAGGCAACACGGCAATGCATCACCTCTTTCTGGGACTTGACGTCAAATCCCTTGCCGGGGTCCCCTTCGCACCGGTCATCCATCACGCCTGCGACGAAAAAGCCGGGCAGCTTGGTCTCAGCATCAACCCCTCTGCAAATGTTCATTTACTTCCCCTTGAGGGGGGCTTTGTCGGGGCCGACAATGTGGGGGTTCTCATCACTACCATGCCCCATCAGGATCCGAGACTGACCGTAGTTATTGACATCGGGACCAACGGGGAGATTGTTGTGGGGAACAGGGAGTTAGGACTCATGTCCTGCTCTACAGCGGCAGGCCCGGCCTTTGAGGGTGCCCATATCAAATTTGGAATGAGGGCGGCACCTGGGGCAATCGAGTACATCAGGATCGAGCCCGAGACCTGTGATGTCGACTATCATACAATCGGCGGGATCCAGCCAAGGGGTATCTGCGGTTCCGGTATCATTGATGTTGTGGCACAAATGCTTAACTGCGGGGTCCTATTAAAAAACGGTCGGATAAATACCGATATCCCCACATCCCGTGTTCGGAATAGCGAAGACGGCCCCGAATTCGTGCTCGAATGGGCTGATAAGACCGCTATAGGCAAAGATATTGTGATTAGCCAAAAGGATATCAGGGAAGTGCAGCTTGCCAAATCAGCGCTTTATACCGGGGCCAATATTTTGATGAAGCGCTTGGGCGTGGAGGATGTAGAAAGGGTCGTCCTTGCAGGGGCATTCGGAAGCTATGTGGACCGCGAGTCAGCCATGGCAATAGGGATGTTTCCTGAATGTGACCTGGAAAATGTGGTGACTGTCGGCAATGCGGCCGGCCGAGGAGCGTGTATGGCATTGCTGAGCCGGGGCAAACGGGCAGAGGCGGCTGAGATAGCCCGGGCAGTGACTTATGTGGAGCTCAGCAAAGACCCTGATTTTGAATCTATTTTTGTAGAATCCACACAATTCCTTTAAAATACACTTGAAGTTATTTGGATAACTATATGTCTTTTATATTAAAAGTTACGGAGGGACTATGGCTTCGGATGAATTAAGCACGTATGTTGTGGAATTGAAAAGGGATGAAGTGATTCAAACAATACAGGCCAGACTGGACAAGGGAGAAGATCCGCTCAAGATCCTGGATGAATGCCGTCTGGGCATGACCATTGTCGGCGATCGGTTTCAGGCGGGCGATTATTATCTGGCTGAACTGATGCTCTCTGCCGAAGTCTTCAAAGCGGCAATCGCTATTCTGGATCCGCATCTGGCAAAGGCCCGCCCATCAAAACCTCTGGGAAAGGTGGTGCTGGGTACACTCCAGGGAGACATCCACGACCTGGGCAAAAACATTGTCTCCACACTGCTTAAGGCTCACGGCTTTGAAGTCCACGATCTGGGGGTGGATGTCCCTCCGACCCTGGTACTGGAAAAGGTCAGGGAAGTTCAGCCTGATCTCGTGGGATTCTCCGCGCTCATCACCACTGCCTTTGACAGCATGAAAGAAGCTGCGGATTTGCTTCGGGAGGCAGGCCTTCGGGACCAGTTCAAATTGATGGTCGGAGGTGGTGTTACCTCAACCGATGTCAAAGATTACATTGGGGCCGACTTCCAGACGGTTGATGCAACCGAAGGGGTGGCGTACTGCAGGAAAGTAATGGGAGGAAAATAACCATGACAAACGAATCCATGACATCAGAAGAAAGACTGTGGTCCGCTATCCGCCTTGAAAAACCCGACCGCGTCCCGGTAGTGCCCACACTCCTTTCGGAGCCTGCCGCAGGCCTCACCGGCTTGACCGGTGCGCAGATCTCCAGTGACAACAAGGCGATAGTAGATGCCATATTTAAAGTCTTTGATGAATACGGAGGCTGGGACAACCCCTACCCTTCCGCCCCCACGCCCATCCAGATGCAGGCCGCAGGACTATACCCGATGAAGATGCGGATCCCGGGCGTTGACCTGCCGGATGATTATATGTTCCAGCTTGCAGAAGAAGAGGTTATGACGCCCGAAGACTATGATAAAATATATGAAATGGGCTATGACGATTTTTTTTATGAGGATTACCTCTGGCGCATCACCACGCTGAAACCGGAGGACCTTCCCGGAATGATTGATGATGTTGGGGTGGCCTTGAGTGACTTTTTTGAACAGTGTTCCCGACGAGACAGAAAACCTTTTTTTCTGGGGTATGCGCTTCATCCGTTTTTCAAACTCTCGCTTATGCGGTCCATGGTTCCCTTCACACAGGATCTTTATTTCAACCCCGAGCCTGTGGAAAGGGCGCTGAAAAAAATGACCGAAGACCTGATCGACACACAGCTTGGGATTGTCAGGGATTCCGGCATTAAAATCTGGATGCTTTGTGAAGAACGGGCCTCTGCCTATTTTTATCCACCCACTGTATTTGAACGATTCTGGTGGCCCTACACAAAACAGATTGTGGATGCATTCTGGTCCGAGGGGATCGTTACCCTCTTTCATCTTGACCAGTGCTGGGACAAAAACATCCCCTATTTCAAGGAACTGCCCAGAGGATCGGCAATCCTTGAACTGGACAGCGTCACCGACATCTTTGCTGCCAAGGAGACCTTGCGAGGTCATTTGTGCTTTCACGGAGATGTTCCGGCAGCCATGCTCACCCTTGGCAAACCGGAGGATGTCCAAGACTACTGCAAAAAGCTCATCAATGAGGTAGGTGATGACGGAGGGTTTATCCTGGGCAGCGGGTGCGGCGTGCCGCCCAATGTGAAACCGGAAAATTTTCGTGCCCTGATCGAAACGGGTAGGAATTACGAACTGTCCGGAAGCTAGGAGGCTGCCTGAGAATAGCAATTTTTTCAAAATCGAGGAATGCGAGAAAAATACCCTATGCGTTCTGCGAACTCGAGCGAAGCCCCGAATAGCGGGATCTCCATGATGCTCCGACGGGCGAGAAATTCGGTTTCAAAACCGGGTCAGGCACTATTTTCGAAATCTTGCAGCCATCCATTTAAAAGGAATTAACATGGATACGCTCTCTTGATACCTCCGATACGCATCACCATATTCCGCAATAAGCTTTTTTTCCTCAAGGACCGTTCCAACCACTATGTAACCCGTAAGTATGATATTCATAATCAATATAGACACATAGATTTCCTGAAAGACAGACCACAGAAGTATTATCGAGGCCAAATACCAAGGATGTCGCGTCAGGCCGAGAATGCCGGTCGTGTCAGGCTCCCCGACTTTAGAAAGGGTGTTATATGACATTCCGGTTTTTATTTGCCTGATGCCAATAAGTTGAAGCACGTCATAATGCCTTCCACCGAAAATAGCCAATAGCGCACAAATTACCAGAAAAATCACTCTTGATATCAGCAGGTTTCCTTCCCAGCAGAACAGTACCTGGCCAGCTATTGCCCTGGTATATAAAAATAAAGGCACCAGGGTTCCCAATGCAACAAAATTATAAAACAAACGATAAAAGCGGAATAAACTCGCAAGTTTCTTCTTGAGATAATCAGTAACGACCAAAGAAATCATGCCACTATGGATAGTACACCAGAGAATCCATAATGCAGCCAACACAAAATAATCCATACAAAAGTCCCATTTGTTAGTGCCGTGACAATTAGCCGGTAATAGATAGTACAGCATTGTTTTCTGGCATAAATATTCTTGATTTTCAAGAGGTTATTATTTAGTGTCCATCCAGAAACAAGATCAAGGCATGCGAAAAAAATAACCGCAGGCATATAGTTGATATTCCGAGGATTATTTTTTGAGTATAACGCAGATATTGGACAAAAAGACCATTTATGGATGGGCACTATTTAATATGTGTGAAATTAAACAGTTAGATGTTATATCTGAGGGTGCGGATTTTAGATGATAGGAGGGTTTTCATTTCAGATGGGATAGCCCCTTAAAGAGCGGATCAAAACCCGTAAGAAAGGACTTAAAAATGTACAGATTGACGCTATTATTTTTGCTTCTGCCGTTTTCTTTAAATTATGGCTGCGCTCTCCCTCAATATATCTGGCCGCAAAGTGACATCGAGTTTTATGAAATCAATCAAGAAACACTGGGCAAGAAAATTCTCATAGCTTCACGAGAAAGTGAATTTAAGATTGCAATTATAAAAAAGATCGAAGATGCTTTTCTTGAAAAGGCTGTTTATATAAAAATTATCGGTGTCGACGGTTTAAAAAACGAGGATGCAAAACAGTATTCGGCTGTTTTAATTATTAATACAGGCATGGCATGGGAAATCGACAGGAAAGTTGAAGCTTTTCTTGATAACTACGGGGAGCTTGATTCAGTGATTGTTTTAACAACATGTATTAGCGGCGACATGTCCCCTGATATGGAAGGGCGCCAAATTGATGCAATTTCATCCGCATCGGCTGAAGAACAAATCAATCCTGTCGCAGATGAAATTATAAGCAAGCTCGACAAAATTATTGAAGGCTCTTCTTCTTGACCAAAAAAGAATTAATACCGGATTCTGTTACGTGTGAGCAAGAGCTGGTATTCCGCGATGATACAGATCCCGGACTGGCGTTGACGCTTTAAAGCGCTTGAAAGGAGAAAATAATGAGTGAAATCAGAATGACAGGAGAAATCAGGACAGATTATGATTGCGAGATCACAGGTCTTCCTGCAGAACGGTGGGGAGAAGCAGTATTCAAGGTCGACGATGAAGAGATTGTCCTTGAAGTCAGCGTCGAAAAAGACATAATCGTAGCGCTCATGGCCGGGGAAAAAGCTGTTTGGAAAGGGACGTTAAAGGGTTTGAAACAGCTTTTGCTCAATGCAATCTGAATTGGTCTCAAAAGGCTACTTCTTAATACGCCCGGTGCGTGGCAAAATACTGTCTGGCCATCTTTGCCACATTAAAACCAGATTCCACAGCCTTATGGTTACCGAAACCAGCGCTGCCCGCGTCAAAACCGGTGTAGAACAAACCTCCTACGGGTAACTTTGCCGGAATTTGTTTTCTGCCGCACTGTCCCACAATCTGCCCCATGCCGACACACTCCCCGCCGGTGCCTGGAACCACAGAGTCCCTGCTCAGGGCAGAGATTTCTTCCGGACCGTAGTACTCTTTTTTCTCAGCATACTTAATAATATCAGGCCACAACTTGGCCACACCATTCTCCACAATCTCAAGCCATGGCCGAATGTCTGTTTTTGGGTCAGCCGGGCAGGAAATCCCGATATAGACAAGCTGCTTACCCTCAGGGGCCATACCGGGGTATATGGAGTTGGTGGAGACGTATAAGTAGGTCTCTTCCGGCATCTTCCCGGTTTCAGCTTCCAGATAGTGGTGTGTGGTGGAGACAGTATTGTCTGAAAAATACATGTACGACTGACAATCCAACACCGGCCGGCTTAAAAAATAACGTGCGCCGGCAAAGCCCAGGCTTGGAACCAGATCCCGGATACGATTCACATAGCTTTTGTCAAAGTGCTCGGTTCCCACCAGCTTGAGAACCGTGGGCTGGATACCGGCATTGCTCACCACAATGGGTGCGCTAAAATCACCCTGGTCCGTAGAAATCCCTTTCACCCGGCCATCTTCCACTGCAATCCTGTTTACCCTTGCGTTCAAAATAATATCACCGTAGTTTGCTGTTAGAGCGCCGACAAAGGTTTCGTACAGCTTTCCAAACCCGCCGGCAGGATAGAGCCCGCCGCCTTTGGTATTGTTCTGCTGAAAAACTCTTACAAACTCAGAAGCGCAGGAAATGTCATTGGGCACTTCCTGAGTGCCCTCACTTTGAAATGTGGCAATAAAGGAATACAGGGATCTGGGTATTTTATACCGGTCCAAGAACTCAAGAACATCCACATCGTCCAAAAGGTCCTGTTCATGGGGCGGCATGCTCAAAAGATCCGTAAAAAGCCGCGTTACTTCGGGCATCTCTTCATCGCTTATGCCAAAAAATTTGAATATATCTTCCGGATCCTGGACATTGCCGGCGCCGGGGAGCTCCATGGTTCGTATCTCTCCGGTTGGGGCGCCATAGCTCACCCTGCAAAGCGGATGAGGCCGATGAAGTTCCACCTGGTCAGCCATACCCAGTTCTTCAAGCACAGCCTCAAAGACTGTATCTGTGGACGGGCATGCAAGGATAGGCCACAATTCATATCGAAAGCCGTCTTTAGATATGGTCATGGCCTTGCCGCCGACTTGGGAATTCTTATCAATCAGCAGGACCTTAAGGCCCCATTTTGCCAAAAGTGCGCTGCAGGTGGTGCCTCCCGGCCCAGCGCCAACAACAATCACATCATACTTATTTGTCATTTTATCCTCCTTAGGGTTCGCGCAGAAATAAATTCACATTTTTGCGCGAGCCCTTATCATTATCCCAATCCCATTGCATTGAAAAACTGGGATATCTTGGCCTTCATCTCATCGATGGTCGTGTAACGTTTGTCAAACTGGTCCACGCCCAGACTGACAAACGGCACATCCAGTTCGCGGCACTTTTCCCGATACAGTGAAATGCTTGCCGATCCGTCTTTGTGTCCCATATGACCGGGGTGAATCACGCAATCGATTTTGTAGTCTTTGACAATACGTTCCACATCATTTAAAAAATTGTCTACAAAACCCCGTGCCTGCCTGACCATCGGGGGATCAACGAGATTCCTTTTGGCAAGGCCCTGGAAAATTGTCTTTTCTGTAGAAGTGTCGATTAATGTGTATGGCGTGAAGCTAAACATGGTAAGCACAACACATACCCCCCACTCTTCTTCCATCCACGGTGCAAGATGGTTGAACCAGATCGGTTCCACATCAGACCAAAGCACCCGGATCTTCTGATTGGGGACTTCGGGATTATTCTCTTTAATACGTTTTTCAGCATCGGCAAGGGTATCCTTGAACCACTGGGTCCGGCCGGGGTCTCCGGCGCCGGCGGTTTGAACCTGGCCAAATCCGGCAAACCCGAGTATATGACCATGGGGACACGGTATGGACCGGCGTAATTCGCTGTATTCCATCCACAGTTCATATTGCTCATTGGTTACCTCGATAACCTCCCGCAACCGGTCCATATCCAGTGTCTGTCCGGTGTGTTTTTCCAGAAAATCCACCATCTGCCGCAACTCATCGGCGAAGTAATCGATGCTTCTCTCATCATTGTAGTAGGGCGGATCAGGGGAGAAAAAGGGCAAACCACGCCACAATTTGTGATTCCTCACCGCCTCATGAAGCCCGATCACACCGTCACATGGTTCCAGTAAGGGCACCACAACAGTGGGTCTTGGCAGAATGCCTGCATCTACATAGAATAGGGCCAGCCTGAGGAGCGTGCAG
>JAFDJF010000241.1 GCA_019307645.1 Deltaproteobacteria bacterium | reverse complement strand
CTGAACCTCATGTAGTGTGAACTACACTTCGGGCCAGAAAATCATGACTACACACACATTTCACGCACTCTAACACGTTTTTGTTCGAAGTTTTATGCAACGTTAGGGTTAATTCAATGACATTTAGGAGGTATGGGATGACTTATTTCGTCAATTATTTACTGATATTTTCATTAGGCATTTTCGGCGTATGCTTCACTTCCTGTGGAAAAGAGCAGCAGGAAGCAGCGGAGAACATCAGGCCGGTCCGATATACGCGTGTTCAAAGCCGATCACCCTTTCAGTTGCGCACATTCTCCGGTGTTGCCCAAGCCGGTGCCAAATCCAAACTGAGCTTTAAAGTAAATGGAACCATCAGTCAGGTTTCCGTTAAAGTGGGGGATAAAATCCCCAGGGGCGGGGTCATTGCATCCATAGATCCCACTGACTTCAAGCTCCAGCTTCAACAAACACAGGCGTCCCTGGATCGCACTCGGGCAGAGGAAAGAAATGCAGCAGCCGTCTATGAAAGAACGCGGCTGCTTTATGAAAACAATAATGCTTCGCGCAGTGAACTCGATGCCACACGCGCGGTTTATGAATCAAGTAAAGCAGCAGTCCTTTCCATAAAAAAACAGATCGAATTGTCCCGGCATCAACTGAAGTATACGGAACTCAGGGCACCCATTACGTGCTCCATTGCCGCTGTGGATATAGAGGAAAATGAAAATGTACGATCGGGTCAACTGGTTGTGGTAGCCAACTGCGGTACTCAGGCGGAAGTGGAAGTGGGTGTTCCTGAAAGCATCATTTCTCAGATTAAAAAAGAAAGTCTGGCGCAGGTAACTTTTGATGCCCTTACCGGCAAAACCTTTGAGGCTATTATAACAGAGGTGGGCGTGGCCGTTACAAGCGCCTCTTCAACATTTCCGGTGACCGTTCAATTAACAGAACCCAATCCTCTTGTTCGATCCGGTATGTCTGCCGAAGTGACCTTTTCGCTGAAATCTGAAGAAAGCCAAAAGCGGATATTCCTGGACCCGGTTGCTGTCAAAGAAGATCTGAAAGGTCAGTTTGTTTTCGTAGTTGAGCCGGTAGGAGAAGACCTCGGCATTGCGAGAAAAAGATTCGTGAAACCAGGCGAACTCATGCAGGACGGGCTGGAAATTATTGAAGGGCTTAAAGACGGGGACCTGGTTGTTACTGCGGGCGCCAGTCGCCTGCAGGATGGCCTGAAAGTCAGGTTGCTCAAATCAATGGAGAAGTAGCCTTGAATATTACACGCAGCGCCATAGAAAAAAACCGTATCACAATCGTCACGCTTATTATTATCCTGTTCGCCGGCATAATGACCTATAAGAATATGCCCAGGAGTGAAGACCCGGGTTTCATCGTTCGTGTCGCCACTGTTACCACGTATTTCCCGGGAGCAAGTCCTGATCGCGTTGAACAGCTCGTTACTGACAAGTTGGAGAAGGCGATTCAGGAAATGCCCGAACTTGATGCGATTAGAAGTCAGTCCAGTACCGGTTTTTCTATCATCTACGTGGAGATCAAACAGAATTATAGGGATATGAAGCCCATATGGGACAAACTGCGGAGAAAGGTGGAAAAGGTCAACCGTGATCTGCCTGAAAGCGTCATCGGGCCCAGAGTGAACGATGAATTTGGCGATGTTTTCGGAATAATCATCACCATTACAGGCGAAGGCTTTTCTTATGCTGATCTTAAGGAGGTTGCAGATGAGGTAAGGGATGAAATGCTCCTGTTTGAGGATGTGGCGAAGGTAGATATATATGGCGCCCAGGAAGAGCGAATCTTTGTTGAATATAATAATGGCCGCCTGGCCGATCTGGGACTTTCGCCCCTTCAGCTGAGAAACATCATGGAACAGCAGAATATTATTATCCCGGGTGGCGATATCACAACGGATTTCGAAAAAATTATTGTGGAACCTTCCGGAAATTTTGAAACCGTAGGTGATCTGCGTCGCACAATCATTACCCTGCCGGGACGCAACGATCTTGTATATCTGGAAGATATTGCAGATATCTACAGGGGCTACATTGATCCTCCGCAGAATAAAATGCTGGTCTCAGGAGAACCCTGCCTTGGACTGGCCATATCCATGAGAGAGGATGGGAACATCATTAACTTTGGCCGAAAGATAAAGACACTGGTTGAAACGCTACAAACCATATATCCAATCGGCATTGAATTCAACTTTATACAGTTCCAACCCGAAGAAGTACAAAAAAGGATCACTCAATTCACGAGTAGTCTTGTCCAGGCTGTGGCGGTTGTGGCGGGTATCATGCTTTTTGCGCTGGGGATTCGCACAGGTCTCGTCGTTGCAAGTCTTATACCCATGGCCATGCTCATGAGCCTCGTATTTATGGGCTTTTTTGACATCAGCCTGGATCAGATGTCCCTGGCATCTCTTATTATCGCGCTGGGTATGCTGGTGGACAATGCCATTGTCATGTCAGAGTCTATTATGGTGCAAATGGCCGAAGGAAAAGCCAAGATTGAGGCCGCTATCGATTCTGCGAGAGAGTTGAGAATTCCGCTGCTTACTTCGTCGCTTACAACGGCGGCGGCATTCCTCCCAATCGTTCTCGCAGAATCCGATACCGGTGAGTATACGGCACCACTTTTTAAAGTGGTAACCATTACCCTTTTGTGTTCATGGCTTCTCTCCCTGACAATGGTACCCCTTTTTTGTGTCAAATTTATAAAGGTCCAACCCGACCCGGAAAAGCGAAGTTTTGATTCGAAATTCTATGTCGGCTACAGGGCTTTTCTTCAAATGATTTTAAAACATCGATGGCTGTCTCTGATTGTAACGATTGTGATCTTCACCCTTGTGATGAGCTGCTTTTCTTATATTCCGGTCACTTTTTTCCCTACCAGTGACCGGGCAACATTTACAGCTGAGCTGGAACTGCCCGGTGAAAGCCCCATTGAGCGTACGGAGGGCGTTGTGGAGAAAATGGACCGGTTTATTAGGGAAAACCTTGTTGTTGGTCCGGAACGTTTGGAGGGTGTTACGAACTGGGTATCCTTTATCGGAAGTGTTGCGCCCCGTTTTATCCTGCCCTATGCGCCTGAAGAGACGAATCCCGGCTATGTCTATGTTTGGTTTAATACAACATCTTTTAAGATATTTGAAAAGCTGATACCCGCGCTGGAAGAATTCTGTAACGATCAGTTTCCGGATCTCAAGGCTACCATACGGCCCCTGGATCTGGGCCCTCCTGCATGGCCACCCATAGAGATTCGAATTTCAGGCAGGGATCCAGTCATACTTTTTGAGATCGTGGGTAAAGTCAAGACTAAGCTTCGTCAGATCCCCGGAACCCGGTTAATAGACGATGACTGGGGGGAGCGATCTAAAAAACTTCTGGTTAAGGTTGATGGCGCACGGGCACGGCGCTCAGGGGTTTCAAACCAGGATGTGGCCATTTCCCTTCAGACATTTCTGAGCGGACTTGAGACAACAAAGTTTCGTGAGGAAGACAAACTCATCCCTGTGACACTTCGTTCCGTGGGCGGAGGAAAAGCCGATATTATCAAGCTCAGGACATTGAATGTTTTTTCTCAAACAACGGGCCGGTCTGTGCCGCTGGAACAGGTGGCAGACATCGAGGTCCAGTGGCAGCCATCCAAGATCAAACGGCGAAACAGGCTTAAGACGGTTACAGTTGAAGCTGGTACCAACCCGGGTGTCACCGCAAATGAGGTGATCAAAGCTCTCAAGCCATGGCTCAGTGAGGAAAGCAAAAATTGGGGGTTGGGATATTCCTGGACGTTCGGGGGCCAAACAGAAGCGTCCTCAGAGGCAAACGCGGCAATAGCGGCAAAACTACCCATTGCCGGCCTGATTATTATTTTGCTGCTCGTGGGTCAGTTCAACTCAATCCGTCGTCCTCTGATCATTCTGATTACCATCCCGTTAGGTTTAATCGGTGTCGTCATTGGGCTTCTATTGGCGGATTCCTACTTTGGTTTTATGACACTACTCGGCGTTGTCTCCCTGTCCGGCATAGTGATCAACAATGCAATTGTTCTGCTGGACAGGATTCGAATCGAAATCGAAGAAAACGGACTTGATCCTAAAAGAGCGGTTATAGAATCTGCGCAACGCCGGCTGCGCCCGATTCTGCTGACCACCTGCACCACCGTGGGAGGGCTTCTTCCTCTCTGGTTTGGTGGCGGTCCCATGTGGGAGCCCATGGCGATAACCATTATCTTTGGTCTGATTTTTGCTACATGCCTGACCCTTGGTGTGGTACCGGTACTTTATGCCACTCTTTTCAAACTACAATTCAAAGATTTTGAATATTAAAACGGGAAGCAAATATGAAGATCTTTATAACTGGGGGAACCGGCTTTGTGGGACCCCCCCTAACACGAAAACTCGTTGACCAGGGCCATCATGTGACGGTATTGACGAGAAAAATCAATAAGAATCAAATAAACGCAAAGGGGGTTTCCTTCATTGAAGGTGATCCCACCAGGAAAGGGGAGTGGCAGAAACAGGCTGCGGATCATGAGGCCTTCGTTAACCTGGCAGGCGCTTCCATATTCAGGCGCTGGAATCAGAAAGCCAAGGCGTTGATGCGGAATAGCCGCCTGCTGACCACGAAAAATCTTGTGGAGGCACTTAAGGGTCGCGAAGGCAAAGAAACAATACTGATCAGCACGTCTGCAGTGGGATACTATGGTTTCCACGACCACGAGGAACTGGATGAAAGTAGTGCCCCCGGGGATGATTATCTCGCCTCCCTGTCCCGGGACTGGGAGGCAGCGGCACTGCAGGCGGAACAGTACGGCGTGCGGGTGCTGATTTGCCGACTGGGTATCGTATTGGGTGCAAAAGGCGGTGCCCTTGGCGGGATGATTCCCATATTCAGGAAAGGCCTCGGAAGCCCCATCGGCAGCGGAGAAGAGTGGTTTTCCTGGATTTACGAACAGGATCTGGTTGAAATCTACCTCTTTTTACTGGGCCATAAGGATCTGTCAGGGGCTGTCAACTGCACGGCTCCGGAGCCGGTGAAAAACAAGGCATTTACAAAAGCCCTTGGAAAAGCACTGGGAAGACCGACTTTTATGCCGTCTGTTCCGGGTTTTGTAATCAAATTGGTGAAAGGTGAGTTTGGCGCCGTACTTTTAAAAGG
>JAFDJF010000801.1 GCA_019307645.1 Deltaproteobacteria bacterium | reverse complement strand
GATATTCTGCGGTTCAAAACATTCCCCGCCACGCCCGGACTTTTTAGAAGTTACCGGAATTTGACTTAATGCCATGAGCTTAAAGGGTTTTATATGGAGAACCAATTTACCCTGGACGTCAGGGTTAAGGGATGCGGAAAATGCTGCAGCTGGGGCAGGAGGATGGTCGAAGTACGCATGAAAAAATAAAAAGGAGAGAAAAGGGTATGAGGAAATTGTCCACAATCGGATTCGTTGTGCTTCTACTCGTACAGTTTGGGTGTACGTCTTATCGTATTGAACGAACTGATAACAGTAACGCCACACAGAAAATTGACAGAACCGGCAGCGCTTATGTCTCTGTCTGTGAAGACGGGAGATATGATGCAGAAATCTATCTTGGTTCAGGAATGGCTACCGCACAGGTCATCATGAATGAATTTTTGAAATACCTTACAGTTGTAAGCATAGGTAAAACTCAGGAGACCTATGACGAAGCACTGAAATCTGCACTCTATGGTGGGTATAAGTATTTCATTTATCCATCCATTGAGCAGTGGGAGGATCATGCAACTGAAGTAACGGAAATAAGAGATAAATTAAGATTAACGATCATAGTTGTCGAAACCTTATCCGGGGAGCAGCTTGATTTGGTCATGATTAGCGGGAAGAGTAAGTTCTTTACTGTTGGAGGTGACCAGCCGCAGGATCTCCTGGCAACACCTATCCGGATTTATGTGAATTCGTTGTTTGAATAAGGGTTCGCGTTGGGAATGTGAAATGTTCTTAAAATTGGCTCTTCAGTCTGAAACAGCAGCGGAGTACTTATGACAAATAATTTTGAAGAAAAAAGATCTGAACCCAGGACTGTCATCGACCAGTATTACAGCTTGGATTTTTCGATAGGGAACGAATCCTTTCTTTATCAATTCAAGATCTGGGATTTGTCGTCAAGGGGGATTTGTTTGCTGATAAAAGAAGATTCTCCGGTGCTGGACCATTTGAAAGTCGGTGATATAGTGCAAATGAAATACTATGAGGCAGACTCATCAAAGCCGGGTGAATATCTGAAAACAGAGATCATACATATTACTAAAGATGAGGAAGGGCGGTTTAAAGGGCATTACATCGTTGGGATATCGATCCTGGAAGGCTCTTAGGGCTCACCGACCGAATTTCCCATCCAAGTTACTTGCCCGAATCCAAAATCCTCGATTCCGGATTCTGAGTAATGGCCCAGCCGCGCATCCGCTCCTCCGCGTCTCTTTTCTTATATTCACCCAGTGGACGTTTAAAGGTAAAACGAAAAGGCTTCATAATGAGTTCGTCAGCGGCCTTGTCTGTGCCGCTTGCTGAGACGACAAATGGCAGGGAAACGACAAAAACTACCGCTCCCACCACAATTGCCGCCATCCCAATAGGTCTGACAATTAATGTGTCAATTGGAAGAGGAATGCCATCGGCAACATCTGAAGCCAAAATGGGGGTCGTCCACACAAGCAGAAAAGCTATGGACAAAACCAGTGTAAAGGACTTGCTCCGGAGTTTCATAACTGCCCTCCTCTTGTTATTGGTGTTAGGGTTTACTCATTGTCTTTTTTGTTAGGGTTTACTCATTGTCTTTTTTGAGATGGGACCGGTCATTTACCACGGCTACCTGGAACCGTTTCCCATGTTTGTAAAGGACATTCAGCGCAGCGGTCTCCTGTCCACATTCTCTAAATCTGTCGAACGATATTTGCAGTGCATAACACAGGATAGCAATGTTCACAAAGTTGTGGCTGCAGATCAATAAGGTACTTTCAGATGGATAATGCTGAATAATGTTTTCCAGAGCTTCAATAGCCCTGGCCTGGACCTCCTGGAGGCTTTCCCCTCCAGGCATTGTTATGGAGGCTGGATTTTTTTCCCAGGTCTTACGAAAATCCGGGTATTCTACAACCCAGCGCTGAGCCTCCATTCCTTCAAAGTCTCCCAGATCCATCTCAAGCAGGCCCTCTTCCTGGAAAAGGGGAGATGAGGGATGGAACTTCTTAATAAGGCGTGCCGTCTCTAATGAACGAACCAGGGGACTGGAATAGATGGCCGTAATGTGTTCATCCTTCAGCGCCAGAGCCAGTGCCCGTGCCTGTTCTCGCCCCTTTCGGTTCAGTGGTATATCGGTCCTGCCCTGGAATCGGTGAATCCGATTCCATTCGGTTTCTGCGTGTCGGACAAGAAAGATACGAATGCCGGGAGAGTGAATGTTTTTTTCCATGTGTAATCATTTCGGTATGTAGGGATTTGATCGTTATGTCAAGAACTTCCACCTGTGACCATCGCTGACAAGATGCCCTGCATAGGGAGGGCCGAAGTGAGTTCCGAATATCAACACGGGCTGGTCCCCGTATCGCGACCGGAATTCCTTTCGGGTTTCCACAGCCTGTTCAGGATTACTGTCAGCGATCATTTGCCACTCCGGCGCGACGAACTGTACCGGATGATGCAGAACATCTCCGGTTATCACAGCTTCTTCACCATTGGACGATATCCGTACGCTCATATGACCCGGCGAGTGCCCCGGTGTGGGTTCCAGCCTGATTTCGCTGGTTATCCTGTGATCAGTATCCACCAATTCTGCCAGACCCGCATCAAAGACCAGTTTGACCGCATCATCGAAAGTGATGGCAGCGCCCTGGTCACCTGCGACACAGGATTCATAGTCCATCCGGCCGAACAGGTACTTTGCATTAGGGAACGTAGGGACCCACTTGCTGTCTACAAACCGCGAGTTCCACCCCACGTGATCGAAATGAAGGTGGGTACAAACCACAAGGTCCACCGATTCCGGCGGATATCCGGCATCGTTCAGGTCAGACAGGAACGATGTTTGGAGATTACTCATATCTTCGTAGCCAGGGAGCACCCGGTCGTTACCCATGCAGGTATCGACGATGATCGTCTTATCCTGCGTCTCCAGAACATACGCATGGACTGAGACTTTCATATTCCAGTCGTCATCTATGAAATGGGGCTTTAACCAGTCTGCGTTGGCCTCCAGGACAGCCGGATCTGCATCGGGGAGCATGCCCTGAAAGTCATGGCCAACCTGTATTTCGGTTTCTTTAACAAGCGTAACCGAAATATCTCCTATTTCCCATTTCATTTTTTACTCCGTTTTAGTTGACGGTTTCGTAAAAAGTCGTCACTCCGGTGAAAACCGGAGTCTAGATAAGCTGGAACTATTTGATATAACTGGATTCCGGCCTCCGCCGGAATGACGAAGGAGGGTGTTTCCTGACTTTT
>JAFDJF010000800.1 GCA_019307645.1 Deltaproteobacteria bacterium | reverse complement strand
AGGAAAAGATGCGCTGTTCGATAACGCTTGTAGGGACCATCGGTCCTGGCTACCGGCTCAATGATGGTTGTAACTCCTGCCGCTTCGGTCATGTCCATTGCCCAATCCATTACCTCGCCGCTCTTTTCCACCCAAAGTTTGATGATTTCATGTTTAGGCTTATATGCCCCCCACCTCATAAATTCCTCGATGATCTCGAACTTGTCTATTTCAATCCCCAATTTTTTCTGCAGCCTGCTTCCCACAGCAGCATTCCACCCGCCATGCACGGTGATTTTATTCCCCTTTTCAATCAGGATAGTTTTAGCGCCTGCCTGCGCTGCAGACAGTGCAGCGGCCAGTCCGCCTATACCGGCACCGATGACCACCACATCGGAATCGATAACCTCTTTTATATCACTGCTTGGGATTGATGCTGGCGGGACTTCAAATGTCCATTTCTCATCTGTGCCCTTAACAGGCTGAAGATCTTTAGCCTCAACCCTCTTACCCCCATAAAAAGGATGGACAATACCGGCACCAATCGTGGTCCCTCCGGCAATAACACCTGTTTTCTTAATAAATTCTCTTCTTGATATGTTTCCGTTCTCGTCCCTGCAATCGCTATTTGGATCTTTTTCTTTCTCGGTCATGGAATCTTCCTCTCTGTGTATAATAACAGCTTGGGATAGAATCTATCGGATATTGCAGTTACACTGTTTTAAGGGATTAGCTTTCAATTATCTTTTCAAAATCAATACCCATCTCTTCCATTACCGGCTGGACTGCTGCTCTACCGCCTCCCATAACACCTCCGCCCGGATGACAGCTTGTCCCACACATCCAGAATTTATTGACCGGTGTCTTGTAATTCCATCCCGGGAGATAGCGATTTCCATTGGTCTGGTGCATCAGCATTCCCAGATGATTGTAATCACCGGCAATGGTGGCCGGATCGCGGCGTTTAAGGTCCAGGGGAGTTTCTATTGCCCGGCCAATAATATTATCGCTGCTCATATTGGTTGTTCGTTTCTGCACTGTACTTAAAATCCCATCTGCAACTTCTTCTCTTATTTCGTCCCACTTAGAAGCCCCGCCATCTGCCAATTCGAAAGGCGCAAAATGAAACAAATACATCGTATGCTTTCCTTCGGGGGCTCGGGTGGGATCAAAGCGTGTCTGGCATGTTACAGAAGGAATATTTACCGCTGTGTAACCATGCTCCAGGTCATAATACGTTTTCAGATATCTTTCAAAAGGGGTTGAAACAAATTCAGTGTTGAAACAGTTGTTCACATCATCCCCTGCAATAAAATCAGGCGCTTCATGAAGAGCGTATCCCTGGTTGATTGCGCCATAGTTGGAAAGCATCAGGTTCTTGAGGTTCGTGACATAATCTTCAGGAAGATTTTCTTTTCCAACCAGGTCGGGAATCTGTTTTGCATGCAGACTGGATATCACGGCCTTTGTGGCGACTATTTCTTCTCCTCCTTTCAAAACAACACCTTTTGCCTCTCCTCCGGAAACAACAACGTTTTCAACCACACTATTGGTATGGATGGTGCCGCCGTAGTGCAACAGACACCGTTCCATGGATTCTTTTGTATGGGGAGATATAATAGATTCTGCGGCAAACTTTGTAAGGGCTGTTTTAAGTTCCGGGCTCTCAAACCATTCATTACAGATATCCAGGGCGCTGACCATCAAGGCCCTGAGCATTGCTCTGCCTTCCTCGCTTTGATCCAGCATCGCAACCATTGAGCCAAAAGGCGGCGGGGGATTATAAAGCCCATGTGTCAGGATATTGAGACAGGTTACCCCCCACCTGTGAAATTTCTTGTAAGCTTCGGCGTCATGTTGAGAAAACTTGGCAATTGATTCGCATGTAGCATCAACATCTCTGTAAATATTTATATGGGAATCATCAGGAAAAAGAACACAGAACTGACTGTCTATTGTAATATACTTTAATCCGAACTGTGATTGTAACCCAAGTTCATCATTTAGTATGAGAGGGTTGGGTTGAATAAATCCATGCCATATGGCACAGATATCTGTCTTAAATCCGGGTGCAGCCAACTCCGGAGATATGACACAACCACCTACATCAGGCGTTGATTCCAACACACAGACATCCACCCCTGCTTTTGCCAGGTAACAAGCTACAGTAAGTCCATTATGACCGCCCCCGATAATAACAACCTCATGCTTTTTTAAATATTTCCAGTCTAAGGGCTCGCGCAAAAATAACTTCGCAGAGGTGAGGGCTAAATGCCTCTTGGATTTAGCCGATCTGAGAGAGCAAAACCACAGGAATAGCCGGACTATTTCGAGGATTTTGTGAATGAAGACCGGCTGAAGACATGAGATAGTTAGCCCTCAGAATGTGAATCTATTTTTGCGCGAGCCCTAAGGCTTTTTTTTCATCATGCTTCTCCACCAGCCTTTGATGATGATGACGGGCATATACCAGATGATTGACCATGACAGCAGTTTCTTGCCCTCCCATATGTCTTCAGGTTTGAGATAAATCGACATTGACATGGCTTCCATCATCTTTCCTTTCATGATCAGGACATCTCCCTCGCGACGAAGCGATTTCGTGTCCATCATGACATTTCCTTCTTTAGAATACATTTTCATGGGCGACATGACTCCTTCCAGTTTTCAGAGAACATCTATTTGCTAATTACATCCTCAAAATCAATCCCCAGGGCTTCCATCACGGGTTGAACCGCTGCTCTTCCTCCCCCACTGACACCGCCGCCAGGATGGCAACTGGGTCCGCACATCCAGAATTTCTCGACGGGGGTCTTATACCCCCACCCCGGAAGATAACGATTCCCCATCATCTGACTCAGTTCTCTCCCCAGATGAGAGTAATCCCCCCCTATCATGGCAGGGTTGCGGCGCTCGAGATCCAGTGGAGTCTCAATAAACCGGCCTATGATGTTATCCGCTCCCATATTGGTGGTCTGTTTCTGCACGGTAGCCAACACCGCATCCGCAGTCTCTTCTCGTATTTCATCCCATCTGGAGGCACCCCCGTCTGCCAGATCATAAGGGGCATAATGAAATAGATACATGGAATGCTTCCCCTCAGGCGCCCTCGTGGGATCAAGCCTTGTCTGGCAACTGACTACCGGCATGTCCACAGGGACGTAGCCGTATTCCATATCATCAAAATTCCGCAAAAACTTCTCATATGTTTCAGGGGAAAATTCAGTAAAGAACGATTCATTAACTTCCTCCCCCGCAATAAAATCCGGGGCTTCGTGAAGGGCATATCCCATACAAATCGCCCTGTGAGCAGACAGAATAAGGTTATCAAGATTTTTTGCATAGGTTTCAGACAC
>JAFDJF010000240.1 GCA_019307645.1 Deltaproteobacteria bacterium | reverse complement strand
CATTCTTTAAATACGCAATTTGTTTTTAAGGGCCTACAAAGCGCGTCTCCCGCTCCAAGTTACCCTTCGCTGCCTTTACGTTGCTTGAAATCCGGGCTTGGCGGGCATAATCGCCGCCGTCATTTGTGATGCAGGCTTCTAAAAAGAGACCCCCACAGCCCGACTCGACCCGGATTTATTGAGAAGTTGCGATCCCATTACGTCATAACAACGGTCTTGCTTTTCAGGGCATTGATCAGGGCTTCCACGGCGCCCGCAAATGCTTCCATGCTCTCATCGGCCTCTCCCAGGTCATCTCCGTCCATGGCGTCTTCCCAGTCCTCTTCCAGTTTCTGAGCCATCTCCAGAACCGGGTAGGCCCTGTCGGCGCCGTCCCGGGTTCGAAGGGAGGGCTTGTTTTTAATCTGTCCCAGATCTTTGCAGGCCCCTGCCATCTTCTCCAGCAGGGCATTTCCTTCCAGCTTGCCGGAGGCTTCACATTCCGATGATACTTTTTCCGCGATGCCTATGGCTTCTATGATGTAGTCTTTTCCAGTCATGATATTGTCTCCATATTTATTCGGCTTTTAAAACCCGGTCCTCAGGGCCAGGTCAGAGACAGATGGCTCTGCCGTGGGTGAAGGGGCCGATTAGTGATCTAAAGTGAACTAAAGTGCCTAAAGTGATCTAAAGTTATGGAGTGCGCTGAAAGCGCAGTCATTGTATGTAATTAAGAATAAGAAATCGTCAGCAAAGAATACGCCGTGGATTGTAACGTGTTGTGACATTTTGAAATTGACCGCGAAGCGCACCACAACTTTAGCTCACTTTAGTTCACTTTAGGCACTTTAGCTCACTTTTGCCGCCCAAGTCTTTATATACCCCTCTGGGGTGAAATCAAAGCCGGGCCCTCAGGGCCAGGCTTTTTACTATGCCATTGCACTCAAGTCATTTGCAGCAGACTCCAGGCCCAGACTCCTGAGCTTCTCCGGGGTAGGGATACCGTTTTCATCCCATTCTCTTATTTGATAGTACTCATTCAGTTGAAATTCCAGATCAGGCGCCTTTCCCGCTGATCCACCCTCAGCAACAGGTGTTAGAAGCCGTTTCGGAAGTGTATCATCCTTTCTTGTTATGCCCTCGCGGCAGGCAAAAGCCCTTTGCAGATTTACGATGCGTGATCCGGCCTGTTGAATGGCATTGGAGTCGTAGCCTAGTCCGGAGGTCAGCCCCAAAAGAATACCGATCTGAGATGGCGCAAGACCCAATGCAGAGAACATGCACACGCCCAGGCAGTTGATCACCGCACTCAAATCCTGGTAGACCATGGTGGACAGACCTTTTCCTTTCTTGTCCCAGCGCCCCTGTTTATAATGCAGTCCGGCTTCCGGGACTATCAGGGCCAACTCATTCAGATAAGGCAGCCCCTGAAGGTGACAGGCCCCACGGGGTCCCGTGGCATAGTTGACCGCCATACTGAAAAAGGCCCTGGGATCGTGCATGGGCACCTCCATGCCTTTGACTTCAATGGCATATTCTTCAGAACCTTTTCCTATGGTTCGGGAGGCCTTTCTGCTGCCCATGGCAATCAGTTTTCCAATCCCCTCATTGCGGCCAAGCTTTTTAACCACTTCCACCACCGCATCCACATCGCCCCATGCGAGTTCTATCCCGTCGGTGTCCTCCGTTGTCAGTGCCCCTTTCTCAAATGCCTCAATGGCCCAGGCCATGGTGGCGCCGGCTGATATGGTGTCCACCCCGTACTTGTTGCACTCCTCTCCGATCCAGGCAACGGCCTCCAGGTCATCGATAAGGAGCATTGTGCCAAAGGCCGCAAGGGTTTCATATTCCGGACCGGCGCCTTCGTATTTAAAGCGGCCTTCCTCAATTTTTACCCAGCGCGCGCAGCGGATGGGGCAGTTGAAGCAGGCAGCCGGATGGTGCTGGATGATGGTATCTCTCATCCGTTGACCTCCCAGGTTCCGGCACCCTTCTTTCCATTCCCCCTTCTGCCAGTTCTTCACCGGGATATCCCCAGAATCAGCCATGGAATCCAGATTCCCGGCTGTTCCCCATTTGGCAAACTGACCGTGCATCACGGTCTCGATCCCTTTGACAACCTCACTGGCCATCAGGTTCAGGAACTCAGCAGCCGCCACTTCCACCTTTTGGGTCCCCCGGGCCGCAATGGCCTTGAGATTCTTTGACCCCATCACGGCGCCGGTACCCCCGCGCCCTGCGGCCCGGCCATCGCAATTCATCACGCAGGCGATGGGGGCAAGATTTTCACCTGCCTGACCAATACAGGCGATCCGGGCCCGTTTGTGGATTTTGTCCTTGAGAATCTCCTGGGTTTCATAGGAGTCCTTTCCCCACAGGTCCGACGCATCCTTCAACGCTACTTTGTCATCAATGATTTCCAGGTATACGGGCTTTTCAGACCTGCCTTCAATGACGATTCCATCATGGCCTGTGCGTTTGAGCTCATTTCCAAAGAATCCTGATGAAGTGGAGGTGGTCATAATACCTGTTAACGGAGATTTGCTTCCCACGATATAGCGACCTGAAGTGGGATAGCGGGTTCCTGTGACCGGGCCGGTCATAAAAACCAGCCGGTTGTCCGGACCCAGGGGATCTGCCTTTGCAGGCACCTCATCATAAATAATTTTGGTAATAAATCCGGCCCCTCCGATGTAGTCCTGGGCCATTTGGGTGTCGATCTCATCCGTGGTGATAGTACCGTCAGTGAGATTTACGCGAAGAATTTTTCCCATATATCCAAACATTTGCTTTCCTCCTGATCGGTTATCTCATATCCTCAAGGTCCACTTCGTCTTCATATTTAAACCCGCCGGGGGGATAGATATCTCCCTTTTTGGCAAAGGCCTTCTTAAATCTGGCACCCACAGGCATATCTGAAAATTCAAAGGGCGAGGGGTCATCCTGCTCCGGAACTTCCTCCAGTTCGTACTCACGGGTTCCCAGGCCTATTTTCTGGCCCACGTTGGGTTGAATCTCCTCGCTAACCCCCATGGCAGACCCGCACGATGTGAGTTTGGGCATGCCCGGGGCATCAACACCTTTCTCCATTGCGATGGAATTTGGTACGCCTGCAGAATCTTTTGTCATCTGGATACAGGCCGAATCTATGGCGACCGGGTCCCAGGATGCAAAAATGCCCATGTCACCCACAAAGGCACGATCGCTGTAGTTCACGCAGTCACACCCGGGCGAGAGATCAATGGCCATGTTTATGTACGCGATCTTTTCAGGCCCAAGGGCCTTGGAAACGGCAAGGGCCGAGTCTGCAATGGCCGCGGCTGTTACATCAAAATAGGCTTCAGGTAGACCCCCTACGCCACAGGCCATACTGACGAGCGGCAAACAGGCCAGGCATCCGGTGCACTTTTCTCGATAATATTCGATGGTGGTATCCGTGTGGTGAAAGGCCCCTTCAGGGCAGACATTTTTACACACCTCATACACAGGACAATCCTTTCCCATGCAGCGCTGCGTGACAAAGGAACGGGTATTTAGCCCATATTTTGGATGCTGACCCATGTGAAGATTCAACTTGCCCCGCTTTGAGGCGCACCCCACACCGATATTCTTAATAGCCCCGCCATAGGTCCCCATGGGGTGCCCTTTAAAGTGGGTCAGTGCAATCATGGAATCCGCAAGCGCTATCCCGGTGGCCACATACTGCTCTTTGAGGATGAAACCCTCGGGAAGGTCGATTTTCATGTCATCCGTGCCGATATAGCCGTCTGCAATGATGATGGGGCAGCCCACAGTCTCGCTGGTGAAGCCGTTTCGGGCAGCAGTTTTCAGGTAGTCAGTAGCTGAAGCGCGTGAGGCAAAGGGGAGGTAGGTCAGGGTGGTGGTGTCCACGACCATGGGATCTCCGCCCAGGCTCTTGACCTTATCCGCAAGCGCCCGGACGTAGACCGGCCGCAAATAGGATGTATTGTTGTATTCCCCCATGTGGAGTTTGATGGCTACGGTATCTCCGCGTTTGATCATTTTATCGAAGCCCGCGGCATCGAACAGTGTCAGCATCTTGGCTACCAGGCTCGTCTGGGTCGATTGCGCCCGGTCATTCATGAAGTAGACTTTGGCCATTGTTGCTCTCCTTAAATTTATTGACATATATTTGGCGGTTCCGGATGACGAAACTTTAACGGGCAGGTATTCCGACTAGAATGACCTGAAGATGAGATGCCAAAATGTGAAGTTATTTTTGTGCGAGCCCTTAGGGTTAACTTAACGATTTTCAATGAGCAGCAATACCCGGGTTTGCTACCATGCGGGGGATATTTTGAACCGCAGAATATCGAGTAACGAATGTAGAATGTCGAAGTAAGGAATCGCTTCGCTCTATTTATGTTATATAATTGGCAAAAAGTCCTTCCTTCGTCATTCGGAATTCATATAATCGATATTCGTTATTCGGTTTTAACCTGGCTTGAAAAATTAATATCCGATGAAACTCATTGGGCGTTCATAAGTCAATGACATTGACGTTAGGGTTAACACCTTTCGTCCTACTGCCCGGTACTAATCGGACGAGGGGAGAGGCTTGGGTTCCCTCAGTTGCATTTCTTTTCCGCAGCACTCGACAGCGCTTTCAGAAGCTTTCGTAACAAGGATCTCACTCCCGCATTCCTCGCAAAAATGCCTTTTTCCTAATTGCATAAAAATTCACCTCCTTGTCAATAGCTTGCCTGGGTCGTTACCTATTTCCCTTTTATTTTCATTGGCTCTCCGCAGCAGGTGAGTTTCCCTTTCCCGGCGCGGGTTACGACGCACTCAACGCCGCATTTTTCGCAAATGTATCGTTTTCCAATTTCGTTCGCCATGTTAATTGAAACCTCCTTTTTCCTACCAAAAAATAGCCAACCGACTTATAAATATAGTCGCTTGACTAAAAAATGTCAAGTTAATAAATGAGGATCTTCTTCCAAAGAGTTGGTCGATTGATAGAGGATCCAAGGGGGCAAGGATTCAAGGGTTCGAGTGAAATAACCCTTAATAACAGTTAGTACCCATCCAGAAATGAGATGTTTTGGCCAAGGTCATTGTATTGGAATAAATAAAACAGCAATGGCAATGGCATGTATAGCAGGCGCGTCCCGCTGTTAGAAAGCACTTGGACCCTTGACCCCTCGAATCCTTTTCTCCAACTAATTTG
>JAFDJF010000239.1 GCA_019307645.1 Deltaproteobacteria bacterium | reverse complement strand
GGTCAGGATCAGGGCGACCAGCACTGAAAGGAGCATGGAAGCGATGATGGTGACGGAAAACTGGCGGTAGAGAACCCCGGTGGAGCCTTGAAAGAAGGCCATGGGACCGAAGACCGCCGAGAGCACCAGGCCGATGCCGATCAGGGCGCTGGTGATCTGGCCCATGGCTTTGACCGTGGCTTCCCGGGGCGGGAGCCCTTCCTCGGCCATGATCCGCGCCACATTTTCCACCACCACGATAGCGTCGTCCACCAGCAGACCGATGGCCAGCACCATGGCAAACATGGTGAGCATGTTAATGGAGAATCCGAAAAACCCCAGAACCGCAAAGGTTCCCAGCAGCACCACCGGCACGGCGATGGTCGGAATCAGGGTGGCCCGGATGTTCCCCATGAAAAGGTACATGATCACGAATACCAAAAGTATCGCTTCAAAAAGGGTCTTGATCACCTCCTCAATGGCCACTTGGGTAAAGGGGGTGGTGTCATAGGGATAAATCACCTTCATGCCGGGGGGGAAGTAGCGGCGCATCTCCTCCAGTTTCTGTTTAACGGCTTTGGCCGTATCCAGGGCATTGGCGCCGGCGGCCTGCCGGATGGCCATAGCGGCGGAAGGCTTGCCGTTGTAATTGGCCACGATGTCGTAGCGCTCGGTCCCCAGTTCCGTGCGGCCAATGTCCTTGATCCGAACCACAGAGCCGTCCGGATTGGTACGGATGGGGATGTCGGCGAATTCTTCCGGGGTCTGGAGGAGATGCTGAACGATGATGGCGGCGTTTAAGCGCTGACCCGCCATGGCCGGCGCTCCGCCGAACTGACCGGCCGAGACTTCGACGTTATAGGCCCGCAGCGCCATAATGACATCTTCCATGGTCAGATGATAATTGGTCAGCTTGTCGGGGTTGACCCAGATCCGCATGGCATACTGGTTTCCGAAATTTTCGACTTCACACACTCCCGGCACCCGGGACAGGATCTTCTCCAGGTTGGACTGGGCGTAGTCCCGCAGATCTTCGCCGTCCATGCTGCCGTCTTCCGAGATCAGTCCTACGATAATCAGGTAGTTTCGGGTTGATTTGCTGACCTTGACACCGGAGCGCTGCACCACGTCGGGGAGGCTGGTCAAGGCAAGCTGGAGTTTGTTCTGTACCTTGACCCAGGCCAGGTCCGGATCAGTCCCCGGGGCGAAGGTCAGTTCGATGCGGGCTGCGCCGGACGAAGAGCTGATACCGGAGAGGTAGAGCATATTGTCCAGTCCGGTCATTTTCTGTTCGATGATCTGGGTCACGGTGTTCTCCACCGTCTCCGCCGAGGCCCCGGGGAAAAAAGCGTCGATGGCGATGGCCGGCGGGGCGATGGGCGGATACTGCGAGACGGCCATTTTGTAGATGGCCAGCCCCCCGACCGTCATTATGATGATGGCGATGACCCAGGCAAAGACCGGGCGCTCCAGAAAGAATCTCGATAACATCAGGCACCTCCATCCTTAAGCGCTTGTGACCGTGCGCCAGGTCCGGCTGCCGGTCCGCGTCTGGTTTTTGTCTTATTAAAAGGGACAGCCTTTACCACCGTGCCGGGTCGGAGCATTTGCAAGCCTTCGACGATCACGCGGTCACCGGGAGCAAGGCCTGAGGAGATGAGCCACTTGTCGCCGATAGCCCGGTCGAGGGTGAGCATGCGCAGCCCGACTTTGCTTTCAGCATCCACGATCAGCGCGACGGGATTCCCTCTGTGATCGCGGGACACACCCTGCTGAGGAATAAGGATGGCCTGCTCATTAACGCCTTCTTTAATCACCGTCTGAACGAACATGCCCGGCAGGAGAACACCTTTGGGGTTGGGAAAGACAACCCGCAGGATCACGGATCCGGTGGTCGGGTCCACCGTGACGTCTTGGAATTGAAGCGTTCCTTCCAAGAGATAGGCGGCGCCGTCTTCCATTAGGAGTTTTACCTTGCTCTGATTCTTTCCGTCTTGATTAAGCCGGCCGTCCTCTATGCGGCGTTTCAAGCGCAGCAGTTCAGTGGTGGATTGGGGCACATCCGCATAAATGGGGTCCAGTTGTTGAATGGTTGCCAGGGCTACGGGTTGATAGGCTATTACGATAGCGCCCTCTGTCACGTTGGATCTGCCGATACGGCCGGATATGGGTGCGGTGACTTTGGTGTATCCCAGGTTGATACGGACCGTTTTTAGCGCCGCTTCAGCCTGCTGGATAGTCGCTTCGGCTGTAGCCACCGCTTCCCGGTTGTTTTCCACCTGCGCTTCGGCGACCCGTAGCGTGGACTCGGCCACTTTGGCAGCGGCAACGGCCTCGTCGTGCTGGATGGCGGAGACGATTTTTTCTTTGAATGACTCCTCATATCGTTGACGGATTGTCCGGGCGAGTTCCAAGGTAACCTGCAGCCGCACCACGTCGGCGATACTCGCTTTCAGCGCGGCGCGTGCCCGACCGGCACCCTTTCGCATGGCAAGGTGGTTCGCCTTGGCATTGTCGAGCGCTGCCTGAAAGGGAGCGGAGTCGATCTGATAAAGCACCTGCCCGGCTTTGACATTGGAACCTTCGGTGAACAGGCGTTTTAGTATCAGACCGTTGACTTGGGGCCTAATTTCTGCAATACGAAAAGCTGTGGTCCGGCCCGGCAGTTCGGTGGTTATTACGACCGTCTGCGGCCGGACCGTCACAACGGCGACTTCAGGAGTGTTGTTCTGAGGCGGTCCGCTCACTTCATTCTGCGGTTTGCAGCCGGCCAGCATCAGGCTCCCGGAAAGAAGGCCGGTGATGACAATGAACTTAACTCTGCAACTTATTTTCATAAAAAACCTCCACAATTCTAACTCGATTTCGAACCTTGTTTCAGTGCGAGCTTGGTTTCATATGTCCAGACGGAATGATAGATTTGGCCGTATTCGGAAAAAGCCGCAACCAGTTGCGATCCCAAATGGCTTTTACCCCTTTGCGGAACTTCCACCCGCCAGTTGATGAAAATTGCCATGTCGGTATCCAGAACAGTATTTCGCAAAAGGACGACATCCTCAAGACCGCTTTCACGATCAGGCGAAGAAAGTTCGTGAAATGCTACAACCGCCGCATCGCAATCTGTGCGTGAATACGAGCGTAATTGTATAATTTCAATCCAGTCCATCGTAACCTCTCACGTCAGATGTTTAAAAAGGTTGTCTTTAATCCAGTTGCGAGAATCATGCCAATTATATATAGATAATTATATCAGCATATTAAAAAATATCGAATGCATGATCTGGCATATTAAATAGTTTTTGCTTTTATATTTAACAGAAAGCTGTTATATCTTTCAAATATAAAAGTTCAAAGATTCGGAATTTGAGAAGACAGCAGCGTATGCAAGTTAATCAATCCTACCAAAAAGGGAAGCAATGAGCATCGATGAAAACGAATTCTTTCGCCAGGCGACCCTGCGGATTTCCAGCAGCTTGAGCATCAAAACGTCCATGCAGCGCTGCATGGACTATTTAAATGGATACCTGCCTGTTTCCGGTATGTTTTTTGTCTTATATGACCCGGAATTTAATATCGGCAGAATACTCGCCGCAATCTGGCCGCCTCACCTGAAAAAACCGGGAGAAACCATTTCATTGCCAAAAGAATATTGGCACCGCTTCAAGGAGGAGTGGGCCAGGGATTCAAGTGTTAGGGTAATTAACGACATTGGATTGGAAAATCCTCATCTCCGACAAGTCCTGTCTGTTGTTTTCCCAACCGATACGTCCCATATTCATATGGATCTCGATCTTGAAAAAAGGCGGCTCGGCGGCCTGGGCATATTCACAGAAGGGAAGAACCGCTATACCCGTTCACACGCCCACCTGATCTCGCTTCTGCACGAACCGTTTGCAGTTGCCATATCCAACATACTGCAGCACCAGGAGATCCTGAAACTAAGGGATATGCTGGCCGACGACAATCGCTATCTGCATCAGCAGATGCACCAGATGACGGGGGATACGATTATCGGCGCCGATTTCGGCCTTAGGGGGGCCATGGAAATGGTCCGGCAGGTGGCCCCGTTGAACAGCCCGGTACTGCTTATGGGCGAAACCGGGGCGGGAAAAGAAGTTATTGCCAACGCAGTCCACTTTTCATCACAGCGAAAAAACAACCCGTATATCACGGTGAACTGCGGCGCCATTCCTGAAAATCTGATCGATAGCGAACTGTTCGGCCATGAGAAAGGCGCCTTTACCGGCGCTATATCCCGAAAACGGGGACGCTTTGAACGTGCGCATAGCGGGACGATTTTCCTTGACGAAATCGGCGAGTTGCCCCTGGCCGCGCAGGTCCGGCTGCTGCGGGTGTTGCAGCAGCATGAAATCGAACGGGTCGGCGGGACCGAACCAATTCCGGTGGATGTGCGTATCATCAGCGCAACGCACCAGAACCTGCCGGAATTGGTGAGCAAGGGAATATTTCGCGAAGACCTGTGGTACCGTCTCAATGTTTTTCCGATCATGATTCCGCCGCTGCGTCAACGGACCGAAGATATCCCGGCCCTGGTGAATCATTTTATTGAAAAAAAATCCAGGGAACTGAAAATAAGCGAACGGCCGTCGCTGGCACGGGGAAACCTGGAACAGCTGCAGGGATATCATTGGCCGGGGAATGTACGCGAGCTTGAAAACCTGGTTGAACGCGCGCTGATTCTTAATCAACTCACGAACATCAAAGGGCTGCTGCGATTTGATCCGCTTTCAGCAGCGTCGGGGTTGCAGAAAAATAAGATTTCAGGAGAACCGGACACGATCATTCAGCCTTTAGAGGAGATGATTGCACGCCATATACAAAAGGCGCTTGAACAAACAGGCGGAAAGGTGGAGGGTGAAAAGGGCGCCGCCCGGCTGCTCGGGCAGCACCCCAGCACGCTGCGGGGACGGATGAAAAAGCTGGGGGTTCCCTATGGAAGAAGCGCACAGAAATAGAAATCTTTCAGTTGTTGCCTGCCTTGCTTTAAGTTTTTATGTTCAATCCTTCCCGCAAATTTAAGGAATAACACATATTAAGGACGCTAAAATTAATCAACATTGTTCATTGCGTGGAGGATACGCTCGAATAAATAACAATCTGTTGATGTCTGAACAAATGTTTCTATTACCTGAAATTGAAGTTTCCGGCGATTAGTGCTTGGATATGGCCTTGTTAAGATGGGGTA
>JAFDJF010000238.1 GCA_019307645.1 Deltaproteobacteria bacterium | reverse complement strand
CATGGGTTTGCCAAGATCCACCCAATAGGAGCTGTAACCGGCGACCCTAACCACCAGGTCCGGATAGTTCTCCGGATGTTTCTGGGCATCCAGAAGAACATCCTTATCCACCACGTTGAACTGAACGTGCCAGCAGTCCAGATCATACCAGGTTTTTAGGTAATCAGCGAACAGCTTCTTGTTTTCCTCCTCCAGGAACTGGGGCATGAACTTCTGGTTCAATAGCAATTCATTGGCCATTTGCGGATCCACCTTGCTTACGGATTTCATAGTGGCGGTGGGTCCCCGGGTATCCCTGCCGGCCATGGGCGATATGCTGCCGTCAGCGAACGGTTCACTGTCAACTCTGCCTTCCGGCGTGGCCGGGCATGCTCTACCATAGGAATAATATCCCGAAGTAATAGCGCCCTGTGACCGGACCTGAGCCCCCCAGTAGTCCGTGAACTTGCCCAGCACCTCCTGCGATTCGTGTTGGACCCATCGAGCCATCTGATCCGCTTCATCGTTGTCGTTTCCGAACTTGGGCACGGCAAGACACATTTGTCTCAAGTCCTCTTTTCCCTCCCAGTTGTTGAGCATGGCATCAAGCAATTCTTTCATGGTAACCTTGTTTTCATCAAAAACCAGTTTCTTCAGGACCGTCAGGGAGTCTCCCACATTCACCCCGCCGGGCGTCTGAATTTCGGGACAGTTGTAAGTCCCATAGGCGGCAAAATCGGTCGTGGTCATACCCCTTTCGATACATTCGTCCAAATAGGGGGAAACCAGGGGCCGTTTAATATATCTACACCTGATTTCCTCTGCGATGTAGATGATTTTCATGGCTCTTTCCATGTGATATTCAACCTGGTTGAGGTAGGCCTTTTTGACATCTTCAATGCTCTTAAATATGGTTGGATCGCCCGTGTGGGGTCCCAACTGTATGTCAAGCCATCGATCGTAGCCATCGTTCAGAGCCAGGTCGAGGCACTTGCCATAGCTGAAGTATGTGTTAGCAGCATAGCCCTGCCGCATATTGGCATCAGGCATGGTTCTCGAGACACAGGACGGGCACGTCCAATCCCAGATCTGATCCTCGGGGACCCCTTGTCTCACAAACATGGGAAAAGCCTGAGCATCGCTCAAAAATGCCGGAAAACCCAATCCGCTGCGAATACAATCGATGCACTTGTCGATAAACTTGGGATCAATATCGGTGTGGTAGCGCACAACCAGGGTCGGCTGGATTGTATGAACATTCATGCTGGCTTCCAACGCCAGATAGGACATTTCATTGATCGCATCTTCCCCGTTTTCAAGCACCCCGCCCAGGGTAAAAGTCTGATACTGGGTCGAGCCAACGGATAGTGCCTCGGCCTGCGGCGGACGAATGCTGCTGATGCCTTCAACTTTCACCCAGAGGCATTCGATAAGCTCCAGTGCCTCTTCTCGGGTGATTCTTCCATCGGTTAAGTCTTTCTGCAAAAACGGATTAAACAAAACGTCGAACCTGACAACACTTCCGTAGCACCGGCTCGTCACCACTGCCTGGAGCATATGGAACAAAAAGAAGGTCTGAAAGGCCTCATGCAAGGTGCGGGGTGGCTCGGCAGGCACCCTGCCACACACTTCGGAGATTTTCTTGAGTTCCTTTACTCTTTCAGAATCTTTTTCTTTGGCCGCCATTTCTAAAGCCAGCTTCGAATAATGTTTTCCAAAGCGGACAAAGGCCTCATTGGCAATAATCATCGCGTTAAGGTTGGCTATTTTGTCCACATACTCCTGAGTGGTCGCGGTTTTTCCTGAGCCCGTTGCATTCAGTTTGGGGCCCTCCTCCAGTACCTCTTTCAACCGGTCCTTACACTTTTTGATGATACCGTTTGCCCCGTATTTAATCAGCCTTCTGAAACCGGATGTGACTGCGGCGTGGGACTCCAGTACCTCTATGGTGCATGTGACTCCGTTGAATTCCTTATAAATCTCCAGCTCGGGACCGCACTGAGCCCTGATGCGATCTCCAAGGGCGTTACCCTTCCAGTATTCGGCTATCTCCAACAGTTCCTTTCGTTCTTCGTCATTCACCCTGTCTTCATACATGCCTTGCGGCCCGATCGCGTCCGGAAGCCAGTCAATGAAGTACTCCTGATAGATGGGCATGGCCACGGGTGAGCTCGCATAATTGCCCACAATCAGCTCGCCGGGTTCAATATAGATGGTCATATTGTCCAGAACAGAGGCCACGGCATTGGCTACGCGAATGACTTCCGGCTCGCCGTCACTTTCCCTGTAGCCCCGGGTCCAATAGCGTGCTCTTTCCGGGCAGATCTTCGAGTAGGTGCGGATATGTGTCTTAAGTTCTTTGAGATAGTCCACCTGACCGGGAGTGCGCTCTTCTTTAGTGTACGCTAACACTTCGTCGGCGATCCCCGGATACACCCTGTTTGCCTTGAGCATTCGGGTCCTTGCTGTGGAACCGAAACCATTGCCTTCTGCTTTTGCCAACATGGTTTGTCTCCTTTGAAAAAACGGTTCAGGGGTTTCTAGCGATCAATTCCTTATGGTATCGATAAAGGTCTCAACCCGGGTCCTCAGTGGTCCCACTTAAGAATGGTCGTAGTCTGATTCCACCTTGAGCATCCGGAGTCCTGTTTCTTTGTTTAAGGCTTTTTCAAAATAGAAGGAATGAACGTCATACCCGTCGCGATACATCAGCTGGTACCAAATAACACCGTCAACATTGAGTTCCTTTGCCTTTTGGATGATAAAGTCAATTCTTTCCCTGGAGGGACGGAACCAGGCAGGGGGCACTCTTCTGTTGAAATACCTGTCTGCCAGGGACTCCATGAGATCGTCGCCGTTTAAGTTTACCCTTTCCCAGTAATGTCTTACGCCCTCAGCAAATTCCTCCATTATTACTGCAGCGCCGGCCTGCTCGGTTAAGCTCAGTATCTTATAATCCCCCATGGCCAGGGTGGACCCGGTGAGCAGAATCCGAGCCTTCGGAGCATTGCCTTCTTTGTCCTTCAATTCTTCATAAAGTGATTCAAGGCATTCCACCAGCGTGGCTTTATCCGCATAAAAGGAGGCATGGTTCAGCCGCACAAATTCTTCGCCGCTAATGGGAGGACGAGGCTTTTTTCTAAGTGCGCTGATCTTGTCCAGGCATTCCCACATCCTGTTTGATAAAGCAATTTGTTCCCTGAGCTTGTCATCCGCTATCTTGTTTCCAGTGAATTCCTCCAGCTTATCTTTGAGCAGATGGAGCCCTTCCAGATAATAATTGTAGGCCTCCTCCGATTTTTCGTGGGGCACCCCGAACCGGAAGGTCTCGCCGCCGGCGAAAAAATTCCAGCACTCCCCGATAACACGGATGTTATTATCGGTGACCGGCACAACCAGAAGATCAACCATCTCATAGAGAGGGTCATTGCCCGACATCCGGTGTCCAATCTGTGACCTGCAAAACGTATCAAACCAGCGCGGCAGGTATTGGGTGCTGGCCGTAACCGCCTCAGGACTTCCGCCCTTTATAAGCCCCACCGGAATGGCTCCGGCAGCATAAACCAGTTCATCGGGCATGTAACCCCCGGGCGTGTAACCGATGATCTTTATTCCCGCATCTTTCATCCGGTACAACTCCGGAATTCTTTTTTTCAAGTGCTCCTGTAATGCGTTCATCGTCTCCATGTCTCATTCCTCCCCGTCTATGCCGCCTTTGCGGCCTTTCTCATCTTTAGCATTTCAGCAAAGGTTTCCACTCTGGTTTTGAGCTGCCCTGCCGTGTATTCACGGTTATCGTAGCCATCGTACTCCAGGGTCAGCACCGGGATATCCAATTTCTCTGAGATCTTGTCGCGCATCAGAAAGGGCGCACTGGCCAGGCGGCAGGCTTTGGGATAACCCTGTATAACCCCGTCAACGTTATAATATTCAGCAACCGTGGTCTCGTACCCCACAATTCCGCACCAGTCTATGAGAGGTCCCCCCAAATTATATACGGCTTCAATCATCAATTCACAAGCGTCAGTGGACCGGAGATTATCCAGAGAACCGGGCAGCATTTTGTCAGCCAGGCAGACGCACACATTGAGCCCGGTATCCTCGATCATACGCATCATACCGTGGTCAACAGGGAATCTCATGCAGCAGAAGACGCGGGGCGTCCCTTTAGGCAAAATACCTTTGCCCTCTTTTATCCGCTGCTTAATCTCCCGAATCAGCACGGTCATTCCCTTTGTGGCCTGACTTCTTTCCTGCAGCACGGTATAAAACGTAAAGTAGGCCAGTTCGAGATTGCTCTGACTTATGGGCTGCGGGTCTGCCTTTCCCATCATCTCCACGATGGTCTGGAAGTTGAAATAGGTCCCTGTCAGGTCTCTGAACCCTTCGTTCAGTGCCTCGTCTGAAAGTTCAATTTCCGCAACTTCTTCGATCTTTTGCTTAACCTTTCTCAGGCTTGCACCTGAATATTTGACCTGTCGCAGGCCAAGATTCGGCCATTCCCCGTATTGCCAGTCAAGACAGCCGTCATGATAGACCACCGGTATGTCGTAAACTTCTTGAAGCACCTGCAAATACTCCGCAGGCTGGTCACAGAGCCACCCTGGAGCGCAAACCAGGTCAGGTTTCGGGATTATTCCTGTGGTAATTGCACCGATACTGGTCTTAAACATGGCACAGTGATTCCCGGCAGGTGTCAGCCCGCCATTTTCCTCACCTGCCTCCAATAACGGGGTCAGTTTATCGAAAATGCAGCCCATGGTGGTGTTGAGGACCTGGGACGCGGGTGTGCCGAAATAGACATCCTTGGCCTGGTGGACGGCGGCCATGAGAATGATGTTTGCAGGCCCCGGCCATTCCCCGTAAATGATCTTTCTTTTCTCCTCCCCGGCCAGAGCCAGATGCACAAGCTCCTTCATCCACGCCCCGAGAAGCAATCGTACTCCTTTTAGAGACACATCATAGGTCTGCTTTATCCGCGATTCGCCCCGTTTTATGTCCTCTTCGTTTATCCCCAGCTTCTCAAAGGCCCTGTCTATCCTGGGTCTTTGCTCTTCGATCTCCTCCGGTTCGTAGCCGCAAAGCGCCAACAACTGTGTGTACATGGGTACCTCCTCTGATTACAATTTGGAATACAAAATCTCTTTGTCGTTGAATACCAACCCGCTGTGATTATGGTGCACAGCAGATGCATCATCCGCAATCCCGGAAAAACCGCGCCCA
>JAFDJF010000237.1 GCA_019307645.1 Deltaproteobacteria bacterium | reverse complement strand
TCATTTTCCGTGGTATCCGGAACCTGTTTAACGCATACCAAAATTTCCATGTTTGTCCTCCCTGTTGTTACATGTAAACGCTGTATCACCTAAAGTGATCGGTTCAAGGTTCAGGGTTCAAGGTTCAACGGTTAGAATCACTTGATATCCCACACATTATTCCATGATTTGTCGATTGGCTTTTTTCACCCATTGGGTGAAACATACTTGTGGCCTCTATCGAGGCGTTGTCCTTTTAATATGAAACCGTTAGAGCTTTTCAACCCTGGCCCAGACCTGGCTGAATTGAGACATTGCAGATTGCGTTCAGAGATAATGACCGGAAAACTACGCCTCAAATGTGGATCCGGTCGCGCCAGGGCAGGCCTAGAACCATGAACGCGGAACCGCTCAACCTAGGCATCATACATCGTGTATCAAATGATGGTCAATCAGTTCCACAAGATCAATGGCCTCCATCTTTCCTTCCAGGCCGCTTGTCTTGATGGCATCTTCCATGTTGACCATGCAAAATGGACAGGCTGTTACGATCACGGTCGCACCGGCTTCTTTGGCCATCTCAACCCTTAGCTTGCCCATTCTGGTTTCTTCAACGGGTTCATAAAACAGCATCAATCCGCCGCCTCCGCAGCAAAAGGAACGATCCCTGCATTTTGTCATCTCAACCCTTTTAATTCCGGGAATTGCATCGATAACCTGCCTGGGAATATCATAGATTCCATTATGCCGACCCAGATAGCAGGGATCATGATATACATAAATCGACGAGTCATTTTCAACATTTTTCAGGCGTATTTTCCCTGATGCAATACTTTCTGCAAGGACCTGGCTGATATGCTCCACCGGCGGGATATCGGTGTAGTCTTTTTTCAGTGCATTGAATGCATGGGGATCGGCCGTAACAATTTTCTTTGCACCCGAATTGAGAATCGCATCTATATTCGTGTCTTTAAGCTCCTGGAAGAGCATTTCCTCGCCGAATCTCTTTACCTCGTGCCCGCTGTCTTTTTCAGCGGGACCCAGGATGCCAAAATCGATCCCTGCTGCAGAAAGCACTCGGGCAGTCGCTTTTCCAATATCCTGTATCCTGTCATCATAGGATGTAATGCTGTCTACAAAATAGAGCGTTTCTGCGGCCTCTTTCTTTCCGACGATTTTGACCTTACAGTCTTCGGAAAAACCCTCTGCCGTTGTCCATTCAGCACGTTTTTTCTCCATTTTGGCATAAGGGTTTCCGCGCTTCTGAAGCGCCATGAGCGCTTTTTGCAGGGATTGAGGAACCATGCCCTCATCGACCATCCCTCTTCTCAGATCAACAATCTTGTCAATATACTCAATCAGAAGCGGGCACTCCTCTTCGCAGGCGCCGCAGGTGGTGCACGACCATATTTCGTCTTCTTCCAGCACGTTGCCGATCAACGGCTTACTGTCGGTCCCTGCCCCGAAGATCGGGTATTTATTGTATGAATAATCTCGACACTTAATGGATATAAATCTGGGAGATAACGGGCGTCCTACCGCATTGGCCGGGCAGTTGTCTGAACACCTGCCGCAATCGGCACACGAATAGAAATCGAGCACGTGCTTCCAGGTGAAATCCTCGAACTTTTTGACCCCAAAGGACTCAAGATCATCCAGCGCATCATCTCCGATACCCCATTTGACCGGTTTCACCGTACCTTTGTTCAGTTTCCTGAAAAACACGTTTGGCAGGGATGTAATCACATGGAAGTGCTTACCAAAGGGAAGGAAGCAGAGAAAGGAGAAGAAAATCAGCTCGTGCAAAAAATATGCACTAAGATTTATGTTTTGGAGACTCTGAATCGGCGCCTTTGCCAGGATATTTGCGGCAATCCAGGTCCCGGTTCCCGGAACAAGGATTTCTGTCCCAAGTCCTTTTTGAACGCAGGCTGCGGCCTGACTGCCATCAATAAACATATCACACACCATCAATCCGCCAATCATCATCAGCACGAGCACCGCTTCCCAGGTATGTCCCTTACCGTATCGGGGAGGCACCAGATATCGTTCCGGTGTAAAAATTCCCCGCCGGATTATTGCTATGAAGACGGAAACAAACACAAAGGTACCTGCAAAATCCTTAAGAACACCATAAACATGGCCAACAGCACCGTCCAGACCCGGCAGCACAAAGCCCTCTGAAAATCCAAGAATGACCAACGTAATCGACCGTAGAGACAAAATCACAAAACCGGCAAAAATGACAATGTGGAGGACCCCGGCAAGCATGTACCGTGGCTGGCGATACTGAAATATTGCAAATTTGAACATATCTGTGATCCGTTCTGCAAAACGGTCAAACCGGGGATCCGGAGATGCCAAAAAAAGCGGCTTAAGCCGGCGGGACATAATATAGGCAAAGAAGGCCATGCCAATCAGCGGGATTATGATAGAAAAAACAATTGCCGGTACAGCAAAAACACTTGCGTTAGCAGGAGATATCAAAACAGTGTCCATTCCGTTTGTTTCCTTTTAAATGTAATGTCCCTACAAAAAAATAACCCCCACTATTCGGATTTCAATGCGAACGGGCATTAAAAATGAATAGCGGGGGTCACCATACACAATTGTATGGAGTTTTTCAAGCTTTTGAAATAGCCAAATGATCACTTTTTTAAAAAATATGAAAGCGATCACAGAGAACAATGGGGCAAGTGTTTACTGCGTCTATCTGGAGCGTGGCATGCCAAGAGCGAGCATCGCGATCACGTCCCGCAAAATTTCATTGGCACCGCCGCCAAAAGTGACATTTCTCATGGACAGAAATTCACGCTGGATTCTTCCGCCGCTGGGGGCCAAATCACACCCGGGCTGCAATCCTCCGAAAGAGCCCATTATCTGCGTGCTTCCGTTATTGACCTTCTGCAGCAATTCAGTCCCAAATATCTTGGTCATGGAAGCATCGGCAAAGGGTTCAACACCCTGGGTAAGCTGCCAGGCCACCCAGAAATTGAATATTTTGAGCACTTCTATGTCCACAGCCAAATCTGCGCAGAGATTTCTGACCCATGGCTGTTCAATAACCGGTTTCCCGTCAAATGTATGTTCTTTGGCCCAGGCGATTGTTTCCTCAAGGGTACGCCTCGGTCTTGAATGGGCTGACAGCATGATCCGCTCCATGGCCAGTTGGGAATTAATATAGTACCAGCCCTTGTTCTCTTCACCGATGAGACAGCTTTTGGGCACACGGACATTATCATAGTAAGTAAAATTTGACTGGAGCCCTCCCATGGTAACCAGGGGGTCCACCGTGATCCCGGGCGTATTGATGTCTATCATAAATATCGATATGCCTTTGTGTTTCTTGGCATCGGGATCGGTTCTTGCCGCAAGCCAGATATAATCGCAAAAGTGGGCCATGCTGGTGAAGATCTTGTTGCCGTTAATGACATAATCATCGCCGTCTTTTTCTGCTTTTGTCCTCAGGGATGCCAGGTCGCTTCCGGCATCAGGTTCCGTATAACCGATGGAAATATGGAGCTCGCCCTTCAAAATTTGCGGCAAAAATCGATTTTTTTGCTCATCCGTGCCGTGCCTCATAAGAGCGGGTCCGACCGTGTTCAGGGCCAGCATTGGAATGGGAAGGCAGTAATAGCCCCAGGTAGCGTCAAAGAATATGTATTGTTCTATGGCGTTGCGGCCCTGTCCACCGTATTCCTCGGGCCAGCCTATCCCCAGCCAGCCGTCTTTTCCCATTTGTCTTATGGCGTTCGTAAAATGGGGATGTGTGTCCGGTCCCCCACCCTCGTGAGTGAGTGAAAGCTCTGCTTTCACTTCTGGGGTTATCAGTTTTTCCAGATATTCATAAATATCCCGTTCCACCTGTAGCTGTTCAGGTGTCAGTGAAAAATCCATTGTGCAACTCCTTTCATCATCCTCCCCCCTTTGATCTATGCAAAGGGGATGGCGGTTAAAGTCCCAGTTCCGTTTCCAGTGCTTTCAGGTGGATCGCCGCAGGCCCAAATCTGAGATCCCTGGCCTTTGCTCTCCTGAAATAGAAATGAAGGTCATTATCCATATCAACACCCATTCCGCCATGGACCTGCGTGGCATTATATGAAACCCGCTGGCAGGCATTGCTGGTAAATGCCTTGGCCATGGCCACTTCCCTGGAAGCAGGCTGCCCCTGGCTCAGAAGAAAGAGTGCCAGATATGACGACCACCGTGATCCCTGCACATCCGTGTACATGTTGGCCAGATGGTGCTGCACGGCCTGAAAGGTGCCGATCGGTCTACCAAACTGCACCCGCTCTTTTGCATACTCTGCCGTGGCTTTCATTTCCTGCTCTGCTCCGCCCACCATCTCTGCACACTGAACTGCCGTGGCCTTTTCGATCACAGCATTTACCAAAGGTAAGCCTTTGTTCATTTCCCCCAGAATCTTGTCCCGGGAGACCGTTACATTGTCAAATTGGACCTGGAACTGTCTGTCAGGGGCAACGGTTTGGAGGGGGGTGATGGTGATCCCGGAATCCTTTGCATCGACCATAAAGACGGTTGTCCCTTCTTCATCTCCGGGACTCCCCTCGGTTCTTGCCACAACCAGAATTTGGTCTGCAACATTGGCATAGGGGACAAATAGTTTTGTCCCATTGATCAAATAACTGCCGTCTTCAGAGGCTGCTGAGACCGAAACAAACCTGGGATCGTACGATACCTCAGACTCTTCAGTTGCCATGGTTAAAATCAGCTCGCCCGTGGCAATTTCCGGGAGGAGTTTCTTTTTCTGCTCCTCGGTTCCCCCCTCCAGAATGGCAAGTGTTCCCATCAGCGTGCACATCATGGGGCTGTCAAATGCCGCTCGCCCGACCTCTTCAAACAGAATCGCCACCTCGAGGAGGCTTAGATCGATCCCGTCATATTCCTCAGGGATAATAATGCCGAACCAACCCAGTTCGGCCATCTTGGCCCAGAGTTCCGGAATATGGCCTGAATCGCTTGCCTCAATCTTTCTCACCATTGATACGTCACATTCGGCCTCGAAAAACTTTCGGGCCATGTCCTTAAACATTTCCTGCTCTTCATTAAGTGTAAAGTCCATTTTTATTCCGCCTTTCTAAACAACTGATCGTTAAGTCATCGCCTGCCGCATTGCGAATAAGCGCGGCAAGCCTTATGAGGCAATTTCAAAACTAAACGTTTTGAAACTGACTCTTATGAAAGATTATTTTATTTACACATA
>JAFDJF010000236.1 GCA_019307645.1 Deltaproteobacteria bacterium | reverse complement strand
AATATGCTGGGCATCTGCTGCGCTTCCGCCGTTTCCGCAGAGCATTAGCTTGCGGTCGTTCATAAAGGCATTGGCAATTTTTTCTGCCAGAAGAATCAGATTAGAAACATTATTCCTGATAAACGTTTCCTTGACCTTTATGCTGTCTGCAAGAACTCTTTCGATAATCTCTTCCAATTACAGCCCCTCATATCAAAGTATAAATCGTATTGATCCGGGTACCAATATCTCAATATCTTGACGAAAATTATAGCTTTTGAAGTCATTTGTCAACTCAGCACCTTTGGGCCCGGGGTGGACAGGGTCTACGAGATGATTTATAAAGGAGCATAAACAGAGGTATGAGGGTATTTCAAGGAACCAGCTGCCTACCGGAGCACAAGACATGTCCAGTTCTCTCAAAACACTTTTAAAAGAACGACCTGTGGAGGCCTCTGCGCCGTGCCGTATTGACTCCGGCGGTACATGGGATATCAAGGCAATGGCCCTCCCACTGGAAGGGATAGAACCAACCACCATTAATATCGCCTTGAATCTCAGGACCTTTGTTGCCCTTTCCCCTTATAAAGACAATTGGGTGAAGATATCCTCAGCGGGTTTTCGACACAGCGAGGCCTTTCGCAAAGACCGGGTTCCATTTGATTCTGCTTTTGGCCTCTTTTTCGCTGCCGTCTCCTATTTTGGTTTCCATGGCGTGGCGGTTTACATCAGCTCCCAGTCTCCTGTCAAGTCAGCGCTCGGCGGGTCCAGTACTGCCCTGGTGGCCCTGATCAAGGCGCTTGCAAAAGCCGCTGTCATGCTGGGTGGCAACAGGTTGTCCAAAAGGGAGATCCTGCACCTGGGGTATCACTTGGAAGACGGCGTCAGCGGAGGCCACTGCGGCCTTCAAGACCAGGCTGCAGCAGTATATGGTGGCGTGAATCAGTGGATATGGCATTATGGAAAGCAGGCAAATCCGTTTGAAAGGATCCCGCTCCTCGATCGACAGGACTATAAAGAATTTTCACAGCACCTTTTGGTTGCATTCAGTGGCAAAAGTCATGTTTCTTCCCGCACCAATCGCAACTGGATAAAAGAATTCCTTTCAGGCCGAACAAGGGCAGGGTGGCGCAAGGCCAATGAAATCGTCCTTCATCTGGCTCTGGCCATTAAAGAACAGAACTGGAACCTGGCGGCCGGGCTTTTACAGGAGGAAATGGCATTGAGGAAAAGGCTCACTCCGGAGGCCCTGATTCCGGTCACCGCAAAGCTTGTAAAACAGGCCGAGCGTGAAGGATGTGGCGCCAGGTTCGCCGGGGCAGGCGCAGGGGGGTCCTTGTGGGCACTGGGAGAAAGGGAAGACATTAAAAGGCTGAAAAAAAGGTGGGACGATACCCTTGTAGCGTTCAAGGGCGCACGGATACTCGATTGTGAGATAGATCCGGCAGGGGTCAGGTGATCAATCAGTTTTCTCGCAGTTCATAAACAGGGCCAAACTTCCCGGATTCAAAGACCGACTGATATTCTCTCAAAAGGGCGTTGGTTGCCTGTTCTACCATCATGACATCTATTTCCGAAACATGGCTCAGATCCAGATCCTGGATGTCTTCCTCCAGATCCCCAAATTGAGAAAGGAATTCTCCGTTCTCATATTCATCACAAACCGTGTTGTGTACGTCAATAATTGTCCAGAGACAGTTTTGTATTCTGAGTCGGTATTTAGTTTTTTTGTCCATTTTATCAATAAATTAAAACAAATCAAACTTTCCCAATTTCTGAAAGCGTGTCCATAAAAACCTTGTAAAATTTTTCATTATCAGAAACTGCGTTTTTTAATATTCCCGCCAGCTTGTCCAAATCTCTCCTGTTTATAACCAGGTTGGCGCTCATGGTAAAGGCCATCATGTGATCCATCGTATTGAATGCATCTCCGATCAAAGCAACGAACATTCGTCTGCGGATGGACATGGAAAGATGATTCAGGTACTGGAGGACAGGGCTTTGTCCCAGCCCAATTCCGTCGAACTGGTCAGCGAGTATCACAAGGTCAAACGTATGAAACCTCATGTTGCTGATTGCCTGGTTTGTATCTTCAGCGGCAACATATTTATAACCGATCCCATCAATGGCCAGCCGTATCTTTTCACTCTGATCCGGATCATTTTCCGCCACCAGTGCAAGCTTGACCCCCTCGTCGTAAAATTCAAGAGCGGATCCCTCACCTGCATAAGCTTTCGCAGTATCGGCCCGGCTCTCTTCCGGTGCAATCTTTTCATCAACTGCGGGAGAGGGTTTCTCCGCCCTGGCGCTGCGGTCATCCAGGGTCAGCTTCCCCTTACATTTGGGGCAACTGACAGTCACCCGCTGGCCCTTTGGTATTTTCTCGTCCGGGATATTCAGTTTCGTGCTGCAGTTTTCGCATCTGATTTCCATATCTGAGCCCTCTTTAGTAAAAGTCTTTCTTCCCGTAGTCTTTATCAATCGCCAGGTCTTCAATGGTTGTGGTCTTTTCACCCCTTGTGGACTTAATCGCGTCTATTGATCTACCGACCGCGGATTTTCTTGATGCATAACTTATTGCGGTTTGTTCCGTAATAAGCCCTTTTTGAAAAAGATCCGCTATGCATTGATCAAAAGTCATCATTCCAAAAGGCTGACTGCCTTCAATAATCTCATAAAATGTCTTGCCTTCCGACTCTCCCTGCTCGACGACTTCCTTGACCCTGAGGTTGGAACCCATGATCTCAAAAGCTGCCACACGGTCTCCACCAATCTTTGGTAACAGGCGCTGGCAGGCTACCCAACGTAAGGTATCTGCAAGCCTGACCCTGACCTGGTTTTCTTCTTCTGTGTTAAACATGCCCACTATTCTGTTGACGGTTTGGCCTGCATCAACGGTATGGACAGTTGCAAACACCAGATGGCCGGTTTCGGCAGCAGAAAGCCCGATCTCCACGGTTTCTCTGTCTCTCATCTCACCCACAAGGATAACCTTTGGCGCCTGCCTGAGAGCGGCTCTGAGACCTGATGCAAATGCATCAAAATCCTCGCCCAGTTCCCTCTGGTTGAATGTGGCCTTTTTCTGAGAGTGCACGTATTCCACCGGATCTTCCAGAGTCACCACGTGAACGGCATGCTTTTCATTTATCTCATTCAAGACCGCTGCAAGCGACGTGGTTTTTCCGGTACCGGTTGCGCCTGTTACCAGGACGATCCCGTTTCTCTCTTCGGCCATCTTGTAAAAGGCCTCCGGCAGGCCTAATTCTTCAACAGTAGGGATCCTGGAGTACAACTGCCGCATCACAGTAGAATAATATCCCTTTTGAGAAAAAATATTGACTCTGAAACGGCCCCTTCCCGCCAGTTGATAAGAAGCATCGCATGATCCCTCCGCAAGGAGGTTCCGGGTCAAACGCCGATCCCCATTGATCAGATTGAGGGCAAAAATTTCAGTCTGAAAAGGCGTCAGGCGATCAATTTGGGGGGTGATTGATACCGGGAGCAACTGCCCGCCGGTTTCCACCTGGAGCGGCTTGTCTACCGTGATATTAAAATCCGATACCTTGTCATAAGACTCCAACATGGTTGCAAGTATGTGGTCAATCTGTTGTTTACGCATGACGGTCTCCAGCCTTTGAGTGTTCGTATTTGCGAACCTTTAGACTTCTGTGAAATCGGATGGCGGGTTTTTCATAAAAGGCAAAAACTTGGACTTTTCTTCGGCCTTGGCGTAGGCATCATCAGCAGATATGATTTTTTTCTTCAAAAGTGCCATGATGGCATCGTCCAAAGTCTGCATGCCGAATTTTGCGCCTGTCTGAATCATTGACGGGATCTGAAATGTCTTTGCCTCGCGTATCAGATTCCTCACGGCAGGCGTAGCAATCATGATTTCAGCAGCAGCCACCCGGCCTTTTATATCCCTTCGTTTGAAAAGGGTTTGAGAAACAACAGCCCGAATACCATCTGCCAGGGTGTTTCTAATCTGTTGCTGCTGGTTAACCGGGAAGACCTCGATGATCCGGTCCACAGTCTTTGAGGCGCTGGATGTGTGAAGCGTGCCGAAAACAAGGTGTCCTGTGGCTGAGGCCTCAATGGCCAGAGAAATGGTTTCCAGGTCCCGCATTTCTCCAACCAGAATGATGTCGGGATCTTCTCGCAGGGCACCCCTTAGCGCAGCTGAGAAAGACTTGGTGTGTATGCCCACCTCCCTGTGGTTTACCACGGCCTTCTCACTTTTGTGGACAAACTCGATCGGATCTTCAACGGTGAGAATGTGGTCTCTGCGGTTCAGGTTGGCTTCATGAATAATTGCGGCAAGAGTCGTGGATTTGCCGCTTCCCGTGGGGCCGGTGACAAGGACCAATCCTCTTGGCAGGGTGGACAACCTTTTGATAACCGGTGGAAGCCCCAGTTCTTCCACCGTCAGGATAGTGTCCGGGATCTCCCTGAAGACGGCGCCAATGCCATTTCTCTGCTCAAAAAAGTTGGCACGGTATCGTGCCAGGCCGGGAATTTCGTAGGCAAAATCCACATCCCCCGTTTCCTCAAAAGTCTTCATGTGATGCTCTGGGGCAATCTCATAAAGCATGGCCTTTAAGGTATCATTCTCAAGTACCTGGTATTTTACCCTTTCCAGGTCACCGTGGATACGCAATACTGGCTGTTGTCCAGCCACCAAGTGAAGGTCAGAAGCCCCCTGTTCGTTCATGAGTTTAAAAAAAGCATCTATTTGTGCCATAAATCTCTCCCTAAAGGTTAAAAAGTCAAACCGTAGGCTGATTATACACAAGAAGGAACTCTGTTCAACAATAAAATCAGTGTGCTCCTGGCTTCCGGGCCAGAGAGAATTTCATCCGGCTGACAAAAAATGGTGTCTTCATGTTTTTATTGACAACAAGAATCCTCATAGTTAAATTGCAAATAATTCCACAAATTTTCAAGAAGTTGCGCTGACCTGTATGAATATTTTGTGTCATTTCAAGATTTCTACCTCAGTATGGGCGCGAATTATGCCCACGCAAAACCGGATTAATTCAAGTTAATTTTCAAATTGAGCTTTGTTCTGATTTGTTTCAAATACTAACTGGTGTCCGTCCAGAAATGAGATAGTTTCCGCAAGGTCAAGGAAGATGAGGATTTTAACCACAGGTTTCCGCAAGGTCAAGGAAGATGAGGATTTTAACCACAGGAATACATTGAAGTATTTCGAGGATTAAAATCCGAATCTGACGCAGAGATTGCGGAAAATAGCCATTTCTGGATGGGCACTAACTGGTTAAGCAGACAGGCTTTTTATTATCAGCTATCTGTTGCCCTGCCCCCCGGCGGTTCAGCACTTTAAGCGCGAGGAGGATTCTATGGAAGCCCAAAAAGTCACCATTGCTGCCCTGCAGAAAAAAAAGGAAACCGGACAGAAGATTACCATGATGACGGCCTATGATTACCCGACTGCCGGCCTGGTGGATCAGGCCGGCATAGACACCATACTTGTGGGAGATTCCCTGGGGATGGTTGTGCTCGGCTATGAATCCACTGTCCCGGTGACAATGGATGAGATGATTCATCACTGCAAAGCGGTTTCGAGGGGAGCAAAAAGCAGCTTTATTATCGGCGACATGCCTTTCATGTCTTATCAAATCAGCGTTGAAGATGCGGTACAGAATGCCGGGAGGTTCGTAAAGGAGGCTGGATGCGACAGTGTAAAGCTTGAGGGCGGAAGCGAAATGGCACAAGTGGTAAAGACCATTGTCGATATGGGCATACCGGTCTGTGGCCACATTGGGCTTACCCCGCAGACTGCAACCAAACTCAGCGGTTTTAAGGTCCAGGGCAAGGATGCGGAAAGTGCAAAGGCGCTCTTGCAGTCTGCCAGGGATCTGGAGGCGGCAGGGGCCTACCTCATTGTAATGGAGTGCATTCCTGACATTCTGGCAGCCAGGATTACCGAGGAACTGAATATCCCCACCATCGGCATCGGCGCAGGCAAGGATTGCGACGGCCAGGTCCTTGTCTATCACGACCTGGTAGGCCTTTTTGAGCGTTTTACTCCCAAATTTGTAAAACAATATGTCAATCTGGCACCCCAGATAAGAGATGCCCTTGTTCAATTTAGAAAGGATGTGGAGGAAGGGATATTTCCCGGTCCTGAACACAGTTTTGCCATGAAGGCAGAAGAGGCTGATAAGATATAGACGGAGAAATTTGATGAAATTCCTGATCGTAGGTCCCGGTGCGATGGGCTGTCTTTTTGCGGCCCGCCTGAAAAAGGCTGGCCATGATGTGACCCTTTTTGATCACATTGCAAAAAGGGCGGATCTGATCGACTCTCAGGGCGTTAAGGTTGAGGGCATATTGGGTGAATATACGGTTCAAGTCCCTACTGTGGCGGGAAAAATCCTTGATATCCCGGATGTTGCAGTGATTTGTGTCAAGGCCAATGAGACAAAACAGGCAGCAGAGGATATTGGGCCTCTGATCGGCCCGGCGTCCTACGTCCTCACGCTGCAGAACGGCCTTGGGAACGTGGAAATACTTCAGGAAATATTTGGGAAGGGCAGAACTCTGGGAGGTGTGACCGCCGAAGGGGCCACTCTGCTGGGTGACGGTCATGTAAGGCATGCAGGGCAGGGTGATACAAAGTTCGGGTCTGAAGTCCCTCTTGGAGATACCTTGACAGAGTTCGTTTCCGCCTTTAATGATGCGGGTTTCAAAACCCAATCTGCGGACAATGTGAACAGCCTCATCTGGGGCAAACTGATTGTCAATGTCGGGATTAATGCGCTCACCGCCATCACCAGACTTAAAAACGGCCGCCTGCCTGAAATAGGAGGCACTATGGCTGTCATGAAGGGAGCCGTCCGGGAGGCAGTGGAGGTGGCTGATGCCAAAGACATTGCGCTTCCTTATCAGGAACCGCTTGGTCGTGTGATGGAGGTGTGCCGGGCCACGGCCGGAAATATTGCCTCCATGCTACAGGATGTGCTGAAACAGGGCATTACCGAGGTGGCGTTCATAAACGGAGCCATTGTGTGTGAGGGAGAGGCGTTGGGGATTCCCACCCCGGTCAACCATACCCTTTCCTGTCTTGTTGAGGCCATTCAGGAGACATATGAGGAAGCCGTGCGATAACAGGGCTGAGATCAAGACCTGTGGTTCGAGATCCTGAGAATGGAATTTGAGCGCAGTGTTATTTGAATGTCCAATGTCGAAGACGGAACAACGAACAAAGGCTTTATTCATTTTCGTAACTTCTCAATAAATTCGGGTCGTGGGGGTCTCTTTTTAGAAACCCGCATATTTGTGAGTCATTCCAAAATGACGGCAGCTTGCTACGCAATTTGTTTTTAGGGGCCTACAAAGCGCGTCTCCCGCTCCAAGTTACCCTTCGCT
>JAFDJF010000235.1 GCA_019307645.1 Deltaproteobacteria bacterium | reverse complement strand
GCCAAATTGGCCTTCGCTGCCTTTTCGTTGCTTGAAATCCAGGCTTGACGCGTATAATCGCATCCCTACATGGGTGATGCGGACTCCTAAAAAAACACCGCCGCCGCCTAAGCCGACCCGAATTTATTGAGATGTTACCCTTTTTTGTCCAATTCGCAGGCGCACAGGCCTCGAAAGCGTCTAAATATTGATTTTTTACGAGACCATCAATCTTGAATCCTGCCTGTTTTTGTGGCGGAAACCTGACAACTTGAACCAGTTACCAAAAATGTAAAGAACAGGGGGTGTTCATGCGATATCGCAAAATCAAATGCAAAATGTCAATCTGTGGGGTAGGGCTGCTTTTATTCTCTCTTTTCAGTTTCGGGTGCCAGGAGGAGGTTGGGGCCGGCCCGAAGGCGCCGGATTTCTCACTTCCAGACCTCTCCGGCAAGACGGTTACGCTTAAACAATACCGTGGCAGTGTCGTTGTCCTTGATTTCTGGGCGACCTGGTGCCCTCCCTGCAGGGCCTCGATTCCGGAACTTGTCGAACTGCAGAAGAAATACAAAGATAACGGATTGGTTATCCTGGGGATTTCAACGGATGACACCCGCAAGGTTGACAACGAGTACCTTCGGGCATTTTGTAAAAAATTCAAGATGAACTATGCGGTTTTGCGCTTTGACCTCGATGTGATCGATGCATATTTCGGGCGAGAGGCGCCGGCTATACCTACCTTGTATGTGATTGACCGAGTGGGACAGGTCAGGGACAAATTTCAAGGTTTTAGTCCTGATGCGCTTGAGAAATCTTTGAAAAGGCTTTTTGAGTGATTATTGATTTTCACACGCACGTTTTCCCCCCCTTTTTCAGGGATGACAGAAACGCCCTGTTTCCCCGGGAAGCTGCCTTTAAAAGCCTCTACAGCTCTCCCCAGTCAAGCCTTGCGGGTGTTAGCGATCTAATCAATAACATGGATGAGGCGGAAGTTGACAGGTCTGTTATTTTCGGGTTTCCATGGGAAGATGAGGCGCTTTTCCAAAGACACAACGACTATATTATTGAGTCAGTTCATCGGTATCCAGATCGCCTGACCGGTTTTTGCTGTTTTTCCATCCTGTCACCCGGGGGAGCAGGGGAGGCGGAACGTTGCCTGGATTCGGGACTTTCCGGGGTGGGGGAGCTTGCGGTTTATGGCTCAGGACTGACATCTGAAATCACAGATGCCTTCAAGGATGTCATGTCCCTGTGTTCTCAATATGATGTTCCCATGCTGCTTCATGTCAATGAACCGGTGGGGCACAACTACCCGGGCAAGGCTCCCATAACCTTGCATCAAATCTACCGGTTTGCCAAATCCTACCCTTCAAACAGAATCGTTCTGGCTCACTGGGGTGGAGGGCTCTTCTTTTTTGCGCTATTGAAAAAAGAAGTAAAAGAGGTCCTCAATAACGTCTGGTTTGATACTGCAGCCTCACCTTATCTATACACTCCGGATATTTACAGAATAGCCGGGGACATAATCGGGTTTGAGAAAATCCTTTTCGGGAGCGATTACCCCCTACTGAAGCCTCAGCGATACTTCAAGGAAATGGCCTTGGCAGGCCTTTTTCCCCGCCATGTCGATCAAATAGCAGGTTTGAATGCGGCGAAGCTGCTAAACTCGCAAGATTGATCTTGGATCCTGAAATTTTGTGCAACTTTACCTTTTTGTATGAGTTCATCCCCCGATGGATGACATTTGCCTTGAAGACAGTGGTGAGTTCTGGGAGTCTAGGTGATGTCTGTGGGGTTTGTTGAGGGCCGTTTTCAAAAATATCTGTTCCAGGTTATGGTCTGAAGCACCGCTCCTCATCGGGCTTTTCAGGTCTTCTTCCTGATCAGAGAGCAGGCAGGGTCTCAAGTGACCCTCGGCAGTGAGGCGCAGCCGGTTGCACGTGTGACAGAAATGGTTGGTCAACGGGCTTATGAAGCCGATTTCGCCTGGCGCTCCTTTAAATTTAAACCGTTCGGCCGGGCCGTCAAATTCGGTTTTGGGGATCGGGATGAGTTTTGCCAGCCCTTCAATCTGCGTTTTGACAAAAGTGTTTGGTATAAAATGTGTAAGGACATCCGGGCCTAAAGTTCCGATCGGCATTCGTTCTATGAATCTGATATGATACGGATAATGAAGAGATAACCTGGCAAAATCCAGGACCTCATTATCATTGACTCCCCTGATGGGGACAACATTTATTTTGATCGGGTTGAAATTCAACTTCCTCGCTAGTTCCAGGCCTTCCCAGACTTGTTGGAAGCCGTCGAACCCTGTTATGTTTTCATACTTTTCCCGATTCAGGGTATCCAGGCTCACGTTGATTCTCTTTATCCCCCCGGAACGTATCTTATCTATGTTATCTCTGAGATTAATCCCATTTGTGGTAAGGGAAAGCTCTTTGAGCCCCGGAAGTGCGGCTAATTGAGGAATGAATTCAAATATGCCTTTACGTACGAGCGGTTCTCCTCCGGTCAGACGGATCTTAATAATTCCAAGGTTCACGGCAATTCTTGCCAGGCGAAGAATTTCTTCGTATGTAAGGATATCTCTGTGATTCAACTTGGGAACACCACCGCGGGGTACGCAATAAACGCAACTGAGGTTGCACCGGTCGGTGATGGAAACACGCATATAGTTGAGAAAACGATTGTGTTGATCGATCAGTTGAGTATGATTGTTTTCCACTTAAGCTCCTCTCGCTTTTGGGCATGCATCCGGTCTTAATCGAAGGATGCTGTAATATATGTAAATATATTAAGTAAAGTGCAATAGTCAAATTAATGATCAATAATCCGTCCTGCCGGTTCTGCCCGGGTCACCGGATTTATCGCTTTCGGACTTGAACACTTGAAAACCAGGGACATCTATTTTATAACCCGTCCCAGAAAAGTCATGATATGATTATCATGTCCGAGTCCCCTGACGAATTGAAACCCATTTTATGAGTTTGAGGTGTTTATGCCCGTTTATCCCCGGAGTATCTTTGTATCTCTGGCTTTGGTTGCCGCCATATGCCTTTTCGGCTGTTACCCGACACTGAAAAAGGAGGCCTCCCGTCCTGAAGAGGCGCTTATACCTGTACGGTTTTGTCCGCCTACTTTCCAGGATGACATGGACTTTGAGTCCCTGAAAATGGTCCTCGAAAGAAACCTCGTGTACCTGAACAAGATTAACCCGCAAACGATTTATCAGTACGGGCCTCACAGGTTTACGTGTAAACAGGTCCGGGAGAGTCAGGAGGCTTTTTTAAAGCTCATATCTGGAAATCATGACTGGAAGCAATTGAACAGGAAGATCAGGAAACAGTTCCAAATCTACCGGGCTGCAGGTCGGGCAGGGAATAACAAGGTCCTCTTTACCGGTTACTTTGAACCTGTTTTAGAGGCAAGTCTGGCGCCTGACGAGACCTTTAAATATCCCCTGTACGGAAAACCGGATGATTTGGTGAGGATTGATTTATCTCTTTTCAGTAAAAGATTCAAAGACGATAGAATTACCGCAAGGATTGACGGGAATAAAGTCGTGCCCTATTTTACCAGATACCAGATAGAAGTTGAAAAAGTGCTTGATGGAAAGGGGTTGGAAGTTGCCTGGTTGAAGGATCCTCTGGACGCAGTTTTCCTCCATATACAGGGTTCAGGTAAGCTAAGATTACGCGACGGAAAAACAATACGTGTGGGTTACCAGGCATCAAATGGCCTGCCTTATCGCAGCATTGGCCGGTATATGCTGGACAAGGGTTTTCTCACAAAAGAAGAGATGTCCATGCAGGCCATTCGGGAGTACCTGTCTGCGCATCCGGAGGTCAGCAATGAGGTCATCAGCTGCAATTCCTCCTATGTATTCTTCCGTATTCTGGAGTCCGAGCCTTTGGGCAATATCAATGTTCCCCTTGTGCCCGGAAGATCTCTTGCCCTGGATGCCAGGGTTTTTCCAAAAGGAGCCCTGGCATTTGTATCATGCCAAAAACCGACTGTGGATGATGAGTACAGAATTACCGAATGGAACAAATTCTCCCGTTTTGTCCTGAACCAGGACACCGGCGGGGCAATCAAAGGTGCGGGGAGAGCGGATCTTTTCTGGGGTAGCGGTCCGTATGCAGAAGTGGCTGCCGGTCATATGAAGCACGAAGGAGATCTGTATTTACTTATTGGGAAGGAAGATTGAATCGGTCCGCACCAAAAAAATGCAAGCCTCCATGAAAAATTCAAAAAATTGATTGAACTTTACTTTTTTTTTGTTTATAGTGCTTCGAATAAATCCTCTTTTTTTATTTGCCTTATCCGTCTGGTTTCTCAATCCGTGAAAATAGAAAAATAGTCTCAAAGACTTAGTCGTGAATTTTATAGTTAAGGGGGGTGTTCTTATGAAAGTTGGAAAAATAGAGAAAGGTGTGCCTTTTCCTGAAGTCCATTCCAAATTCAAATTCCCATGGCCTGAAATGGAAGTGGGCGATTCAGTCTTGATTAAGACAGGAAAGGTGGAAACCGTTGACTTATTGAAGCGTAAAGTCAAAGGGTCTGCTCGCTATTACGGGGTCAAGACCGGCAAGAAATTCAGGTCACTGATCAACCGGGAAGAAGATGGCGTGAGAGTCTGGCGGGTAGGCTAATCCTTTATGAAACCAAGATTCCTGATGGTTGAGTAAGCTGCGGCTTCAGAAACTGTGTTCAAACAAGAACCCTCCATTTTGAGCACAGCATTTTGGGCTATTTATCATTATTATAATGCCAGGCAAGAGAAGCCCTATGCATGTGGAAACCTACCCCAACATTCCTGAATTCCTATAGCACATACCCGTGTAAGACACTTCTTCCTGATACGCTCCTAGGAGGCTGTCCGAGAATAGCAATTTTTTCCAAAATCGAGGAATGTCCGAAAAAATTACCACACCGGTTAAATACGCTGCGCTGTCACTATCGTGAATTTAACAGGGCCCCGATAGCGGGATCTACGCTATGCTTCGACAGGCAGGCATATAGTTGATATTCCGAGGATAATTTTTCGGACATGACGAAGAGTTTGGGCTTCCGGGACCCGCCCGTAGGGTGGGCTTGGGCCGCTTTTTGGCGAAATCAAAAGGGCATTCTCGGACAGCCTCCTAGAAGAGATTCCCTTCACCCTGCATCACAGCCATCCAATCTTGCAAAGTTGATAATTATCAGATACTATTAACCCTAATACAAATTACATTG
>JAFDJF010000234.1:1587-6802 GCA_019307645.1 Deltaproteobacteria bacterium | reverse complement strand
GGGGAGAACTGCGCTTAATTTAACGGCATTGACCGATCACTCCCCGGCGCTGCATCCCTTTGAACTTTCGACTTTTAAAACACGGGTGAAATTCCAGAAAGGACGCGGAGGAAGAAATGAATTCGATGAAATATGTTTTCGTGGCAGTTCTTTTATGCCTTTATAGCACAATGGCCTCTGCATTTGAACCAACCCCGGGAGAATCCGAATCCGGCGGTTTCGTCTTTAATGGCTTCGCGACAGCCATCCGGATGGATTCCTATGACACGACCGGGAAGCGAGATGAGACCGGTCGTATGGCTGACGGCGTACGCATTGTCCGGGACAAAGTTTTGAGTTCAGATTTTCAATCCCAGTACACGGGTAGAGATATTGGGATCGATAAAAAAAGAAGCTGGATGCCTTTGGGATTAACCAGTGAGCAGATGGGATTGCCGGGCCGCGAAAGTGATTTACGGCAGACCGAGATTCTTTACCGGTTCCCATTGGCAGATAGTCAATTTTTAATCCCCTCTTTCATATATACAAAAGATGATCTGGGCGGGGGTGACAAGAGCTTTGATGCTTACGATTTTAAATTAACGTATTTTTATACAAGAAATAAATTCAATTTAATTGCCAATGGCTTTTTCGGCCGTTCCGAGTATGAGAAGAATTATTCCACCTATAATAAGACACAGGAAGATGATCGTTACGGAGGCGCGGTGACACTTTCATATCGACAGCCTTTCGGCTGGCAGCCGTTTGGGAATGAAACCTTCAACCTGTGGGGAAATGTTGCATTTTACAGATCAGATGCCAATATCGACTTTTATGAGCAGGAGGCAATCGAAGCCGCTATGGGTGCCATGATTCGGTTTTGAAACGAAAGTCTAAAGGGGACCGGTGATCAGTGGTCAGTAAACCCTAACGTTGCATAAATCCTGTCGACAAAAACCGTTTCACTCGTGCTATAGTGCATGAACTGCGCGTGTAGTCGTAGGGTGGGCTGTGCCCACCAGTTTTTCTGAAAGACTGTGTGTCAAAAGGGTTAAGAGCGGTTTTGTTGAATGTTGAGTATTGGAATTTTGTGTAAACCTTTAACCCAAAACTTTAGGAGGTTATTATGTATTCAGAAAAAGTTGCAGTAAATGGTGTTGGGAGCAAGATTACTTTTTTCACAGTGTTGTTCATGGGCCTGATGCTCGCCTTTTCCCAGGGCTGCGTCTGCAAGAAGACGTATAAAGCCATGGTAGATGAGCGTGACGATTGTGTGGGGGAAAAGAAGTTGCTTATGGTAGAAGCTGATGCTCTTGAGGCAGAAAATGAACTCCTCTCCACCAAACTCGTTATCCGAAAGACAGGCTCAGCCGTAATGAATTCCCTTTACCAGGAACTGGTTGCTGAGCTTGAAACGGAAATTGCCGGCAATCAGATCACAGTGAAACAAATGCAGTCGGGTGTCACTGTTCATCTATCGAGTGATGTGCTGTTTACATCCGGCTCTGCCAAGTTGAGCGAGTCTGGGCGAAAGGTGCTGTTGCATGTGGCCGCTGAACTCGCTCAAGTGCCTTATCAGATAATTGTTGGGGGGTTTAGCGACAACGTTCCGGTGGGTGGCAAATTGGCAGAAATTTATCCTTCCAACTGGGATCTTGCCGGAGGGCGGGCTACCAGCGTTGTTCGCGTGCTTGAAGAATCAGGCATTGGGAAAGAGCGTCTGCGAGCCTTGTCAATGGGTGAAAACATGCCGGTTGCTTCCAATGACACTCCTGAAGGCCGTGCGAAGAACCGCAGGATTGAAATTCGATTGAGGCCGGTGATAGTGGCGGAATAGGGGATTTGGAATTGGTTTGCGAGTTTGATGGGCGCCTGATCTGGATGTCAGAGACGGCGCCCTAATAATTTGTATGAAGAGCGGATCGCAGAAAAAGGTTGAAGACTCGAAAGGTCCTGGAGTAATTAGTAAACAGTGATCAGTAAACAGTAATCAGTGATCAGTAACCAGTGATCAGTGAGAGTCGAATGGTGATTGGGAATCTATTTGTTATTGACAAAAGGGGATTAAATAGCAAATCATAGATCATCATTCACAAGTGAAAATAAGGAAGTCGAAAAACCCAGGTGGCTAACGGTAGGATAGCTGAGGCGAAAAGATGGAAAAATTTCTTAAAAAGTTTGAACGCTTTATCGTGATTGGATTATTGGCAATGATGATTGTCGTGGTTCTTCTCGGGACCGTGGAGCTGGCTGTAATTCTGGTAGAGCAGATGGTAAAGCCCCCAAGATTTATTCTTCTCAACATCAACGAAATGCTCAATATATTTGGGTTCTTCCTGATGATATTAATCGGCCTTGAATTAGTGGAGACACTGAAGGTTTATTTCGTGGATGAAATGGTTCATGTGGAGATCGTCTTTCTGGTTGCCATCATTGCGATAACGCGCAAAGTCATCATCCTGGATGTCAAAACCATGGAGCCATTAAATCTGATAGGTCTTGCGTGTATCATCCTGGCGCTTTCCGTAGGTTATTTCGTGCTTAAAAAAGCCTTGAACCTTAAACAGTAAAAAAGAGGTAACTACTCAGGTAGATAGGCTGTAGGCATTTAGGCTGTGAGGTACTGCAGGAAAGGAACATGCGTGATCATACGAAACTCAGGGCGTGACTACTCACATAGTCAGGCTGAAGGTGTTTAGACTAGCCTCCTAGGCAGTAGGAGAGAATAGCCTACAGGCTAAACAACCTGAACAGTTACGATCTTAAAACAATGCGAAAAATAAAGATCATATTTCTATCCTTTGCCGGTTTGGTTGTTCTGCTGATCGCATTAATCGGCATGGCGGTTGTGATTCTTGATGATGAAGATTATCAAAAAATTGTTACAGCGGCTGTTGAGCGATATACGGGTTACAGGGTTATTATAGAGGGCGATTTTGATCTAGATCTATCCATCGAACCGTCTTTGTCAGCTTCGAATATTCGATTCGAAACGTCTGCGGATGGCTTACAACCACCCATCACGCACATGGGCCATATATATATTAAGCTGGCCGCGAAACAGCTCCTCACCGGGATAATATGGATAAGACAATTGGTAGTGGAGGATGTAACACTATTATTAACGGTTGGAGGAGACAGACAAACTGTAACGTCAGGGCCGAAGTCGAAAGAGGCCAGACTCGAAACGACCCTCCCGATATTTGAAAGTGTTTCCCTGCGAAATATTGTCATGGATTTATCAGATGTAGATAAGGGGCATCTGTTTCAAGCCAGGTTGAATGATTTCAAAATCCGGGATGATCCTGCATCCGACCTTATGTATGCAAAAGGAGAGGGCATAATTGACATATACGATTTTAAAATCGAGGGCCGATCAGGATCACTAACACACGTCCTTGATAATACAAAACCTTACCCGATTGAACTTAATCTTAAATGCCAAGGCGCAGACTTCAAGGTTTCCGGGCAGATTGATGATCCTATCGATGGCGACGGACTGGATTTGCATGTTGCTGGAGGTGTTGCAGAACTTTCAAACTTTTTGAAACTTTTTCAGGTGGACTTTCCCGGACTGGGCCGTTTGAAATTTGCGACAGACATCAGCGGCAATCTGGAAGCGCTGAGAGCGGCCAACATTGATGTTACAATTTCCGAAGGATTACAGGTTGAGCTTGAGGCAAAGGGTTCAATGTCCGATGTAGTTAACGGGAAAGGGGTTAATATTGCAGTCACTGGTTCGAGTACAAACAATGGGTTCATCCAGATGCTGCTGCCGGATATATTGTCTGATTTTACCAAATTGCAGATTAAAGGCAATTTGCGGGATCGGCAGGGAGATTATGTCCTCGAGGATATTGTCGCACAGGGATCAAACGATCCGGGCCTTGCACTGAACGCCGAAGGGATTCTGAATTTCGGTAGATTTGTGGATGATTCGGTGGTTCGGGAATTAGATTTGAATCTCCAGGTCTCCTCACTGAAAACCAAAGATGCCCAGCGGTTTTTGGTCGATATTCTGCCGGAATTGGGCCCCGTGACAGCAAAGGCTCGCCTTAAAGGCCCAATCGACCGGCTTTCTCTGGAAGATCTCACAATCACAATAAACGAGTCCGGGCCGCTGGAGGTGAAAGCACAGGGGCGAATTGAATGGATACCAATCGACGACAGGCCCATTAGCGGGATTGATCTCGCCCTGTCTGCCAAGGCTGCACAAACACAATTGATGGCCTCTGCCTTTGACATACCGCTGCCTGAACTGGGTCCCATTTCCGTGAACTCCAGATTATTTTTTTCAGACGAACACCTGCAATTTGACAACATCGACGTTCAGACATCTCACGCACAGGGCTTAAGAATTGAATTGTCCGGAAACGTGGGCATGAACTTTGATGAAGCCCAGGAATCACCTGGTGACGTGAATGTCGATATATTGATTACAGCACCGAACATGGGCGCTGCTGAACCGCTTTTAGGCGCCAGGATTTTTTCTGATCTGGGACCTGTGCGGAGTGAAACAAAGCTAATTGGAACCACAAAAATGCTATCGCTGGAAAACATCGCCATCGCCGTCGGTCAACCCGGATCTGTAAGCATGGAATGGCGAGGGCGTGTTGGAAAAGTTCTGTTAGGCCACCATGAGATCATCTCTGATGTAGAAGTTACAGGATCGATGCATGCAGAAAGGACATCAGACCTGTCATCACTCATTGGCGTCGCTGTCCCCGATCTTGGCCCTCTTAATGGATCGTGGCGTGCTGTTGATCGCAAGGGAGTCTATGGTTTTGATGATATGGAATTCTTCATCGGTGATCCGGAAGGATTCCACATAAAAGCCGTGGGAACAATTGATTCTGTTATGCGGCATGGTGAAGTTTCTATAAAGGGCATTGACTTTGATCTCACAGCCGTGGCTCCTAAAATAAACGACGTGCCGGTACTTGCCGGGTGGGACCTGCCTGACCTGGGAAATCTACAAGTGAAGGCGCATCTCAATGGTGGTGAGGACAGTCTCGAAATCAAGGATATTACGATCGTCACAGGTCCTGAGAAAAAGCCGACCTTCTTTATGAAAGGCGAGATCCTTGGCATAGAAAACTCGGAAAAGACTGCCATAGATGCTACATTTGAAGCTTATGCCCAGCCATGGGTTGAGAAGTTGATGAAGCGATCTATGCCGGAAAATCACCGCCTGTTCGGCACTGTAAGAGTCACAGGTCTCACTGACCATTTTCGC
>JAFDJF010000234.1:0-1574 GCA_019307645.1 Deltaproteobacteria bacterium | reverse complement strand
AATATTCAAATTGCGGTCAATTCAAAAGACCTGTCCGTCATAGGGTCAATTTTTGAGATCTCAATGCCGGCTTTCGCCCCTGTTGCAGTTAATGGCAGATTTAAAAGCAAAGGAGAAAAGGCAGATTTTAATGGAGAGACACACTTTGGCAAAACACACTTTAAGACAATTATCAACCATTCAGCAACGCGCAATCACAAGCCTGCGATTATAATAAAAAATACCTCCGACAAGGTCTACTTATCAGACCTGGGAATCTATCCTGAAGAAGAAAAAGAAGAAAAATCTACTGGCAAGAAAAAAAGGTTTCTGCGGGATCGTTTTTTCAAGAAAGACTCAGGAGAGGAACCTGATTCCGAGAAAAAAGACAAGTCAAAGCCGGATAGACTTTTTAGTCAAGACTCCCTGCCATTTGATGTTCTAAAGGGCCTCAACCTGTCTCTCAGCATAAATGCCGACAAATTGATCGGCAAGGATTTTGTTATCAACAATTTGGATTTTGACCTGGTATTAAAGGATGGCCTGCTCCGAATAAGCCCTGCTCGATTGAGCTATGCGGAAGGGGAAGTATCGTTTGAATCCACTGTGGACACCACCGGAGAAACGCCTGAAGTTATGTTAAAAGCTACGGCCGAAGATATAGACATGGACGCACTGCTCGCACACACGCACAGACCCATCATACTGGGCGGAAACCTTAACCTGGCAGTTGACCTGCACGGTGTCGGGAGTTCTCTTCATGAGATCATGTCATCCCTGAACGGTGAAATCGGCTATGCCATTGAAAACGGGAAGATCAAACGAGATGTTGAAATGCTCACTGCAGACGCGGTTGACGTGCTGACCGCATTTCCAATGATAAGAGATTATCAGGATCTGAACTGCATGACAATGCGTTTTTTATTCGTGGACGGCATGGGTAAAAGTGAGATCCTTTTTCTTGATACACCGAATGTGAGGACGAGAGGTGTCGGCACTCTGGATCTGGGGTCTGAGACCATGGATTTTATTCTTCAACCAAAACCAAAGAAAGGGTTACCCGGGTTAAGCTCTGCAATTCGGATTAATGGCTCATTTAACGATCCTAAGATAAGAACATTGAAGTTTAAAGAAGCCGCAAGATTATCCGGAGAGATATTAGCTCCCTTTGTATTTTTGCCTGCCCGCGGGCTGGGGTATTTATGGTATCTCATGAAGAAAGATACGGAGGAAAGCCCGTGTTTATACCTGGAAACTCAAACTGAGTAGCTCAAGGAAAAGGAAGTTGGTTCTTCTCCCAATTAATTGGGAGAAGAACCTTAAGTTATTATAGGATTGTTCCTACTCATGGAGGATGAACATGAAAAAGGCATTGAGTCAAAAATTATTTATTGCGGTTTTTTTGGCATTGATCTCAATCTTCTGTGTCAAGGATTCCTATGCCTTTAGAGCCGGCGCCAGCCCGTTTAACGTTGTTTTGGGCGGCACGATTATTTCTCTTGATGAAAGGGGAGATTCCCGGACCTTTGACCTGCTGGCCGGGGAGAACACATGGCGTTTCAAGGTGACTCAAGCGTATAATAGAGGACCAAGCA
>JAFDJF010000233.1 GCA_019307645.1 Deltaproteobacteria bacterium | reverse complement strand
ATGAAGTCGGACAACGGTCACTAACCCCGCCTGCCGGTCCCATGACCAGGGACACCATTTTTGACCTGGCCTCGCTGACCAAGCCTTTAGCCACGACACTGGCCCTGATGAAATGTGTTGATGATGGAAAAATAGACCTCGATCAACCGCTCGAAACTCTGATTCCCGATACCCTGCCGGAAGATAAAAAGTCCCTTACGCCACGACAGATTCTGGCCCATTGTGCAGGCTTTGAGGATTGGAAGCCCTTTTATCTGAATCTTGTCGAGCATGAACCTGAAGAAAGGAAGGTACTATTACGGACATGGATAATGGCGGCTCCGCTGTCTTATCAACCCGGAAAGAGAACGATCTACAGTGACCTTGGTTTTATGGTTCTTGAGTGGGTTATTGAGGAATGCACCGGGAGCCCATTGCACATATTTCTGGACCGCAATTTTTTCTCTCCTTTGTCACTGAAGAGGACATTTTTCAATGATTGTTCCTCCCCGATCCGATTTGGAGAAAATCAGTTTGCTGCCACCGAGGACTGCCCGTGGCGTAAGAAGATCATGCGGGGCTTTGTGCACGATGAAAACGCCTATGCACTGGGTGGGTATTCCGGGCATGCAGGGCTATTTGGAACAGCCGAGGAAGTCTATATACTGGTTGACCTTTTAAGATCACATTTCCTCGGTGAAAGACAGGATTATCTCAGGACCGGAACCGTTAAAGCATTCTTCACGCGACAGGATCTTGTTGAAGGAAGCACCTGGGCACTCGGCTGGGATACACCATCCCCTCAGGACTCCAGCTCGGGGAATTTTTTTTCATCCGGAAGTGTTGGGCATTTAGGGTATACAGGGACCTCCCTATGGATAGATCTTGAGCAGGATGTTGTTGTTATTTTTCTTTCAAACAGAATTCATCCCAGTCGCAAAAATGAAAAAATCCGGGCGTTCAGACCTGCTCTTCATGATATGGTAATATAGGAGGTTATTTCATATGGGGGAGATTAAAAGCACCCTTGATATTATTATGGAAAAAACAAAGGGCCTTACTCTGACGGAAGAGGAAAAGAAGGCCCTCAGGAAAAAAGAAGTTGAAGGGAAGGTAAAAGGGCTTCTGCTGAAAATCATTGACGAGCTGATGGACCTGGAAAATCTCAAAATAGCCATCACCGCCATGGAAGAAAAAGACCCGGGGATGGCCAGGGAGGCCCTTATAAAAGATTGTCTGATTCGCATTGATCCTGAGTCTGACAACAGATTAATTTTTGAAATCCTGGAACATGTGGCAAGAGCAGACACCGCATCTTTCCAGAAGCCATTGTCAAAGTTTCACAGAGAGTTGGATCAAGAGAAACGCATTCGTGAACAGAGGCTGGGAAAAAAGATAGTTGAAAAAGGCATCTCAGGTTCGGCAGTTTTGCCCAACATTCGTGCAGATCAGGAATGGATTCATTATGTGCAGTATGCAAAAGAAAAATTTCAGGAAGAGATGCGGGCACTCATTTAATATTTTAAAATTATTTTGCCAACGGATAGTCTGCGGTTAACGTTTGATGGCAAAATTATTGATCTTTTAAAAACGCTAGGAGGTTGTCCGAGAATAGCAATTTTTTCCAAGATCGAGGAATGCCCGAAAAAATTACCACAGGCATATAGTTGATATTCCGAGGATAATTTTTTTGGGCATGACGAAGAGTTTGGGGAAAAGGGCATTCTCGGACAGCCTCCTAGGCAGCTTCCTCCATATCTTTCAAAGCGTTTTTCATGCCCTGAAAAAACTCCAGATCTTTTTTGCTTCTCTCTGCCATTCGGTTTTCAACCGCTTCCCTGTCCAGGCCCATCATGATCTTGTAGGCATTATATTTTGTTTTGCAGAAATAGATATCAAAGGCATCTTCTCCCTCTTCGCTCCGGAAAATCCTTAATCCGGGGACTTCGTCCCTTTGAATGTATTCATACTCGCTATTTATGAGAAGTGGCTCTACATCATGCTTGTTCTGCCAGGGAATACACGCCCCCTTCATCCCGAGAACCGGATCCATTATTGATCTCACCTTTTCAGTAACTCCCCCCACAGGAAGGACGATATCTCCGGTTAAAGAGCCGGTAACCCCATACTTCTGGTTTACAGGCTGCTTTATATAGTCAGATATAAGAGCAATGTCCATTGCGACAGACGCACTGTCACCTTCCACACCGCCATGCGCCTGAATATATTCCACATGCATCTCGTAGCCAATATAAGGGGCGCAGATTTTCTTGAATATTTTCTTGATAGACGCCCTGACATTTTGAGCGGCCCCTTTTGCAATATCACCGGTTTTTCCCGATGAAGTGACCCTGTCTGAGCCTCCTGCATTGATCTGCCCGTGTATGGGCAGTGGTTGACCATACATCTGGCCGCTTGACTTCGAGTTAATCACCGCAAGCCCCACCACATAACCGATTGAATCAGTCATGGAAGCAATGAATTTTTTCAGATCTTTCTTATGTTCTACGATTTCCTTGCTAAGGGCACCTTCAAGGCTCAAGTGCTCTTCCAACGCCCGCCTGACATGCTTGGGTTCCACAAGCGGCGAATTCTCAAGTATTGCTTCAAACTCCGCCGTCTTAATGATCCCATTTACCGGCCTTAATATACTGCTCAGTTTACCGTCCGACGCACGGCATCGAAGCTCCTTGACTATTTCCAGCACTGCACTTCTTGAAAAATCCCTTGCCTCCAGTTTGTAGTTGAATGGCAGCTGTTTTCCGAGAATAAACTCACTTCTTACCCGAACACCCACATGGCCTTCCTTTTCCAGGACTTCCCCCCACGACGCTTTGAATTCCTCGTTCAGGTTTATTTTCTCCTGCTTAATATATTGAGCAACCTCCCTGATTGTTTTTTCGGTTTCAGGAACCGCGCTTTCCATCTGGATGATCTCACCTTTATCCTCTATCCTGCTTAAAAAAGATCCATCACCTTCGGTCTGGAGATACTCCAGAGTATCATGGTTGCAGCATGCAATTAATATATTATCCGCCTTCAGGCTGTTTTCGGATTTATCTGCAGCGCCGCTTCCTGTTTCTCTCCCGCCTTCAAGTATGTACGTCTTGTTTTGCATGATCTCCAGCAAATCCGACATGTAACCGATTTTCACGAGTGTTTTCAGCTCATCAATGTAAACAATCGGTGCTTTGGCATGCGCGCCCAGATAGGCCCTTTTGTGTGCAGGTGTATGAAGGTTGCCGGACTGGTAAGGGTCATGCCTGAAACCTCCTTTCATGTTTCTCGCATTTGGCTCAGATATCCTTGCCATCAGACCGGTGTCTTTCCTGGGATCATAAAGGATCTCCGGCATCATATCATAAAGGTGCTTGAGCGATGTCTGCTTACCACCAGAAGTCTCTCTTTGTATCTTTTCCTGGACTTTATGATTGTTCTCCTGCATGTACATAAATATCGAACCTATCCCGGTAAGACCTGTGGCAATAAATGCAGGAGGAAAGAATAATCCTGCAGCAGCGGTGATGCCTGTTGCCAGGAGTAGCCACTTTTTTGCCCTGCTGACAGACTTTATCTGATCAGACAGGCTAAATTCGTCAACGCTGTTTTTTGCAGATTCAATATCGTTGTTCAGCGCTGACAGCAAATCATCTATTGTTTCAGAATCTTCATAGGCGAACAAAATATGGTTTCTGTCTTTCCCCGGATAAGCGACAATAGCCTCTTTCGGCCTCAGATAATCCCCGAGGGATTTATCGAGAACATCATTAAACATATTTGCAAGCATTGATTTCCCGGTACCCGGCCTCCCAACCATAAGGATGTGCCCCTTGTTTTGTGCTATTTTTCTTATGGAAGTCTTTGCCTTGTCCTGGAATATGACCTGCTCGATCGGATCTTCGGGCACGGAGATCTGCGAAGTATCCTCAAAAAAATCGAGCCGTTTTTCAAGTGTTTGAGGATAGGTCATCAATTCCTTAATCCAGCGATAATCATTTTCCCTGTAATCTTTATTCATTGCCATATCCCCTGATGGAATCCAGTAAATAGTACTTCCCTGCTTCAGATATAGAAGCCATTTTGTTGATCATCGAATACAGCTCGGGCAAATCTTCCTTTAGGGGTTCAAGGGCCCTGACATCGTGCATCACGGAAACGTTTGTCAGTAGTTTTTTCTCACCCGTGCGGGTCACGGGCACATAATTAAACAGGATGCCAAACTGCGAATTCTGTAATGACTTCATGACAGCACTTTTTTCATGTGATCCCAGCTTATAGTTATCAAACAGGGTTTTATACAACGCCGGAAGAGGAGATTTTGTGTAGTCTATTTCAAGCTGTTTCTTGAAAAGCAACCTCAAGGGCTTTGCGTCACCCCTCGAACATAGACTGAGAGAATTATTAAACTTGGGATTTGCCTTCAGCGAGTGTTGAAGCAGATGCATTTGATTTATCAGGTTGATATTGTCAACCCAATATTCGACTTTTCCCTCAAAACCAATTACACAGAACTTAGGCTTACCATCTGCATAAAATTTTATTAAGCGGTGAGCCTTTCTCGCATCAAATGAAGCAAAATCAAATCCGGTCATCTCAAACAGCCCGTCAGATATATGCGCTTTTTCCAGAACTACGCCAACGTCTTTTAACATGTAACTGACCATATAGCTGATTTTATCATCGATATCGCCTTTTAGATTCAGCAGGGATTTATTGCCTCCGATATCTTCACATATTCCTGTGATGGTGCGAATTTTATCACGGTCTAATTTTGACAGACTTCTCAATATCGGATCATAAACCCTTAATGCCGAGCGAATTTTATCAACATGCGATTCAAGGTCTTTGTCCTTCAAGGGAGACACGCACTTGTCCTGGTTTACCATTAATGTTTCAGAAAAATTCCTTTTTTCTTTTAAAAAACCCTGCATTCTTTGCGGTAAGATGTGCCTGAAATTTTCTCTCACTTTGTCGAAGAAAGGTTGATGATACTGGACCTCACAACCCGCAAGTATCTTTTTTACTTCAATCGGGCTGGGATTCAGTAGATATCTGGCCAAATCTGATATCCTGTACTCCATTACCGGTGTTATATGGATTCCTGCACAAATCTTGCTCAGATCAAGCTTCACAGGTTTGCCTCTGGATATTATCCAGACATCGTTATCCCGCAAAAATTTTTTTTGATTTTTAACTAATGTCATTTCCTGGCCCCTGCATCTGTATTTTCATTTCCTATGTATTACGCA
>JAFDJF010000232.1 GCA_019307645.1 Deltaproteobacteria bacterium | reverse complement strand
TTGAAGCACCTGAAGGTGAAAGCCATTGACAGGGTGGTTGCGGCAAATGTCAACGGAGAGCCCAAGGATCTTTCATCTGAGATGCAATCTCAGGCGGAGCTGGAACCGATTTTTGTGGATTCCGAAAAGGGGCTTGAAATACTCCGTCACAGTGTCTCTCATGTGATGGCCATGGCGGTTCAGGAACTGTTCCCCGGTGCGAAGGTTACTATCGGGCCTGCCATTCAGGACGGCTTTTACTATGATTTTGATTATGAACGGCCGTTTAAAGAGGATGATCTGCCGAAGATTGAAGAAAAGATGAAAGGAATCATTAAGGCAGATCTTCCTTTTGTCAGGAAAGAGATGGCGAGCCGGGAGGCGATTGATTTTTTCAAGGACCAGGGAGAGGACTATAAGGTCGAATTAATAGAAGATCTGGGTGCGGAAAAGGTTTCTATTTATACCCAGGGCAGTTTCTCTGATTTGTGCCGGGGGCCGCATCTTCCCTCTACCGGCAAAATAAAGGCCTTCCATCTGACCAAGGTGGCCGGCGCATACTGGCGAGGCGATGAAAAAAGGGCCATGTTGAGCCGGATATATGGTGTGGCCTTTATGGATCGGAAAAAATTAAAGGAATATCTCAAAAGACTCGAAGAGGCACAGAAGAGAAATCACGTAAAGCTGGGGCCGAAGCTCGGTCTTTTCAATACATACGAAGAGATTGGCGCCGGGGTGGTTGTCTGGCATCCAAACGGGGCCATGTTGCGACATATTCTGGAAGACTTTGAAACACGGGAACATTTGAAAAGGGGCTATGAGCTGGTCAGGGGTCCTGAGATTTTAAAGACCGAATTGTGGAAAAAATCAGGACATTTTGAAAATTATCGCGAAAACATGTATTTTACCACGATTGATGAGCAGTCCTATGGCATTAAGCCCATGAACTGTCTTTCCCATATGCTCATCTATGGTTCAAAGATCAGGAGTTACCGTGATCTGCCAAAAAGGTATTTTGAACTGGGAACGGTACATCGCCATGAGCGTTCCGGAGTTTTGCACGGCCTGTTCAGAGTGAGGGAATTTACCCAGGATGATGCCCACATTATCTGCACCCCGGAGCAACTGAACGACGAAATAGAGGGTGTGCTTGATTTTGTGAAGGACGTGATGGATATCTTTGGGTTCAGCTATGAACTGGAAATCAGTACCCGACCCGAAAAATCAATCGGTTCACAGGCAGACTGGGACATGGCCACGGACGCCCTTACCAGGGCCATGGAAAATAGCAGCCTGCAGTACGATATTAATGAGGGTGACGGGGCTTTCTATGGGCCAAAAATTGATGTAAAATTGAGTGATGCGCTGGACAGAAAGTGGCAGTGTGCCACCATCCAGTGTGATTTTACACTTCCAGAAAGGTTTGATTTGGTCTATATTGGCAAAGACGGGCAGAAACATCGGCCGGTCATGATTCATCGGGTCATCCTGGGGGCCATTGAAAGGTTTATCGGGGTTCTGATCGAACATTATGCCGGTGCCTTTCCAACGTGGCTTGCACCGGTGCAGGTTGCAATACTGACGGTAACGGACAGGAACAATCTTTTTGGAGAAAGCCTGCTGAAGACCCTCAAGAACGCAGAAATAAGGGTCAAGGCTGATTTCAGGAATGAGAAATTAGGACTCAAAGTCAGAGAGGCCCAGTTGCAGAAGATCCCCTACATGCTGATCGTCGGGGACAGGGAATGTGAGAAAGAAGGGGTGACTCCGAGGATGAGGGATGGCAAGAACCTCCCTTTTATGACATCAGAGGAGTTTATTAACTTGATCTCAGAGGACTGTAAGACAAGGAGGTAACGCCATAGCAAAAAAGGAAGATGAAGTCAGGATTAATGATCGGATACGTGCAAGGACGGTCAGATTGATCTCTGAGGATGGGGAACAATTGGGTATTGTGCCCCTTACAGAGGCACAGCAGATAGCAATTGATGGTGGCCTGGACATTGTGGAGGTTGCACCCAATTCAGACCCTCCGGTGTGCCGGATCATGGACTATGGGAAGTTCAAATATCTGGCAAGCAAGAAGGACCAGGAAGCGCGTAAGAAGGGCCGGGCTTCCCAGCTTAAAGAGATCAAACTCAGGCCCCACACCGAGGCGCACGACCTGGGTTTTAAGCTAAGAAATCTCAGGAAATTCTTAGGCAAAAAGGATCGTGTGAAGGTGACGGTTTTTTTCCGCGGGCGGGAAATGGCCTATATGGATGCCGGGGTAAAACTCCTGAACAGGGTTGCAGAAGAAGTCGCAGAGGAAGGAACCGTCTATCAGCCGCCCGCACGGGAGTCCAGGAACAGAATGTCCATGATTATTGTTCCAAAATAGACTGAGACTGGCTCCTGATAAAGCTCTAACAGAGGCAGTTTGAGGATTGGCGTGGAATCTATCTGAGATCCCTTTATGCCTGCAATTCCTGAGGAGTTGTGAGGCTGCGGAGACCATTTTTTTAAATGGAGGTTAAGGAATGCCAAAAATGAAAACAAACCGTGGCGCAGCCAAAAGGTTCAAGACCACGGGGTCAGGAAAAATTGTCAGAAACAAAGCGTTTGCAAGTCATATTCTTACGAAAAAGACAACAAAGCGGAAGCGGGGGCTGAGAAAATCTGTTCTGGTAGATGCTACAAACACAAAACAGGTAGCCCGACTTATCCCCTACAAGTAAAAATCTGAGAGGGGATCAGTAGCACCGGATTAGTTTGCAAATGAAGTGAAATTAGTTTTTTCGTCTAAGATGCAAGAGTTATATTCAAACAAGAGGTTTTACAATGCCCAGGGTAAAAAGAGGCTTCAAAGCCAGAAGAAGAAGAAAGAAAATACTGAAAGCCGCAAAAGGTTTCAGAGAGGGTCACAGTAAACAGTTGAGAACAGCCCGGGTTGCTGTTGACAAGGCAAGGATGTATGCCTATCGGGACCGGAGGGTCCGGAAACGGGAATTTCGCAGTCTGTGGATTGTGCGGATTAATGCTGCTGCCCGGGAAAACGGTTTGTCATATAGCAGATTTATTGCCGGCTTGAAAGAGGCAGGCATTAATCTGGACCGAAAGATCCTTGCGGACATGGCAGTTCGGGATCCTATAGCATTTTCTCAGTTGGCGAGTGTGGTTCAGTAGTAGAAGCCAAACGACCGGCTCAACAAGTTGACAATGAAAAAACAACTCCTTGAACTTGAAAAAAATGCAATAAAGGAGCTTGAGATACTCAGTGATGCCTCTGAGTTGGAGAAATTCAGGGTCACCTATCTTGGTAAAAAGGGCCTGCTCACATCGCTTATGAAAAAACTGGGTGAACTGCCACCCAGTGAGCGCCCGGAGTTTGGCAAGTTTGCCAACCAGATTAAAGGGAATCTTTCCAAGCGCATTGAAGCGGTACGGCAAACTCTTGCCGCAAAGGCCAGGCAGACGACGCTTTTTGATGTGACCTTACCGGGAAGGAAGCCACTTCAAGGACATCTTCACCCCATAACCCTGGTCATTAAAGAGGTTTGCCAGATCCTTACCCGGATGGGTTTCAGGGTTGTAAAGGGGCCCAATGTTGAGGTGGATTATTATAACTTCGAGGCCCTGAATATCCCCAAGGATCACCCTGCAAGAGATATGCAGGACACCTTCTACATCTCCGGGAATGTGGTTCTGAGGACACACACCTCCCCTATCCAGATCCGGGTCATGGAGACCCAAAAGCCCCCTGTCAGCATTATTGCCCCCGGAAAGGTCTACAGAAGGGATTCAGACGTTTCTCACACACCGATGTTTCATCAGGTAGAAGGACTTCTGGTAGACAAAGACGTGACTTTCGGTGATCTAAAGGGGACGCTGACCAGCTTTCTCCATGAGATGTTTGGCAGTGATACCAGTCTTCGTTTCAGGCCCAGTTTCTTTCCTTTTACCGAGCCGAGCGCTGAGGTCGATATCCAATGTGTCATATGCGGGGGAGAGGGATGCAGGACCTGTTCGCATACCGGTTGGCTTGAGATCCTTGGCGCGGGCATGGTTGATCCTGCAGTATATGGGTTTGTGGACTATGATGCTGAGATTTACTCCGGCTTTGCCTTTGGCATGGGAATTGAGAGAATCGCCATGCTCAAGTATGGGATAGACGATATCCAGTTATTCTTCAGAAATGATATGCGATTTTTGAGGCAGTTTTGAATTGAGTATTACCCATGAAAGTAAGTTTAAACTGGTTGAAAGACTATATAGATATAGACATGATGCCCGATGAACTGGGCCATCTTCTGACCATGGCAGGATTGGAGGTGGAAGGTATCGAACCGGCAGGACAGTCGCTTGATGGTATTGTGGCGGCAAGGATCCTGGAGTTTGAACCCCACCCCAAGGCTGACAGGTTGTTCGTGTGTCAGATAGATACCGGCAAAGACAGGGTCCAGGTGGTATGTGGAGCCCCTAACCTTGAAGTCGGAACGCTGGTCCCTTTTTCCCCTGTGGGTGTAAAGCTTCCGAATGGCACGGTCATTAAAGAAAGCAAACTCAGGGGAGTTCTTTCGAAAGGGATGCTCCTTGCGGAAGATGAGATGGGCCTGACCGATGATCACACCGGCATCATGATCCTTCCTCCCAATCTTGATCCGGGGACCCCTTTATCTTTTTCGGCCTCCGTGCTCGACCCTCTTTCACTTTCCGACTGGGTGTTTGATCTGTCTATTACCCCCAATCGTCCTGATTGGGCCAGCGTGCTGGGTGTTGCAAGAGAAATTGCTGCGATTACAGGTCAACGCCTTAAGCGGCCGAAGATAGAAATAGAAGAGGGCGATACCCCGATAAAAAACCTCACAAGCGTTACGATTGATGATGTGGCGGGTTGTCCCCGTTATGCCGCCGGTGTGATTCAGGGTGTTGAGATGGGTCCGTCTCCATTCTGGATGCGATATCGACTGTTCCTGTCTGGAATAAGAAGCATCAATAGCATCGTGGATGTGACAAACTATGTACTGCTGGAATTGGGCCAGCCCCTGCATGCCTTTGATTAACCCTCATGATTTGTGACGGAGAGCGGGCAGTGGCCCTGGCGGGAATAATGGGCGGGCTTAACTCTGAAATTTTTGCGGGGACCAGAGATGTCCTGCTGGAGAGCGCCTTTTTTGATCCGGTGACCATTCGAAGGGGTTCAAAGCGACTTGGATTATTAACAGAGGCCTCTTATCGTTTTGAAAGGGGCGCTGACATCGAGGGGGTTACAACCGCCCTGAAACGGGCCATGTCTCTTATCTCCCGTCTGGCAGGCGGCTCGATTGCCTCGGGTGTCATCGACAATTACCCAAAGCAATACACGCCTCCGGATATAGGCCTCAGAGTTACAAATATAAGGGTCAGGCCTGACCAGATTGGTGTGGCGCCTGAGCTCGTCCTCCGTGAGCGGATAAGAACAATTATGGTTGGGCTTGGTTTCAGCGAAATTATTACCTATAGTTTTATTTCTCCGGATTCTGCCGACATATTGGATGCAGAAGAAGGCAGCCCTTTGAGGTCATTTGTCCAGCTTTTGAATCCCCTGACGGTTGAGCAGTCTGTCATGCGAACTTCTTTGATTCCCGGGCTCTTAGGCACCGTAAAAAACAATGTCTCCCATGACGAGAAAGATCTGAGACTTTTCGAGTGGGGAAAGGTGTTTTTTCAAAGAGGGGAAGACCAGCAGCCTCATGAGAAGATCTGTCTGGCTGCAGTGATGACCGGTCTTTATCAACAAAAGACCTGGGTCGGAGATGAGAGAAGCGTGGACTTTTTCGATATCAAGGGTGCCCTTGAAGCCCTGCTGACAGGTCTGGGTTTAGAAGAAATTGACTTTCAAGGGCAGACCGGTTTGCCGGGTTATGATCCGGAGATTTCAGCTGGAGTCTATGGCTCAGGTTCTCTTATTGGGCAGGTCGGCCGGATATCGCCAAAGGTGATGGAGGCATATGAAATGAACGAAGAAAGTGCCTACATCTTTGAAATTGATGTTGGGGCTCTTCTGGAAAAGATTCCCAGGACCAGGGCATTTCGATCTTTTGCCAGATTTCCCGCCGTGTACAGGGATATTTCGTTGCTCGTGAATCAAGAGATAGAAAGTGCCGGGATTGTAGAAATCATAAAGCAAAAAGGTGGTGACTTACTTGAATCCGTTCATGTCTTTGATTTGTACCAGGGGAAAAAACTGAACCCATTTGAAAAGGCGCTGGCCTTCAGACTTTGTTACAGGTCAAAAGACGGGACGTTGGATGGCGGGGAAATAAACCAGCTTCACGATTCCATTATTGACAAGATAAGGCAAAAGACAGGAGGAAAACTGAGGGAGGGCTAAAGATGGTCCAGATTTCTGAAGACAAGCGGTATTTCCGTATTGGCGAAGCCAGCAGTATTATTGGTGTTGAACCCTATGTCCTGAGATACTGGGAGAGTGAATTCCCTCAGCTTAAGCCGCAAAGGGCAGATTCAAAGCAGCGGACATATCAGAAAAAAGACCTGGAAACCCTTCTTGAGATAAAAAGGCTCCTTTACGAGGAGAAAATGACCATTGAGGGCGCCAAACGCCGTTTGAGACAAAAAAAAGATGATAAGACCAGCCTTAGTCGCCAATCCCTGGAAAGCATCAGAGAAGAATTGCGCGAGATTCTGGAAATACTGACGTAATATTTTCAGGTTGCTTGTTACTCATTTAAAATTAGAGGTTCCGGAAGTGGCCAATATTACACTGAAAATTGATGATGCGCTATTGGAAAAGGCGCGGCGTCTGGCATTTCTGAAAAAGACATCCATCAATGCTGTCGTAAAACAAAGAATTGAGCAATTTGTGGCTGGCGACTTTAATCGCGAAGCCGCCCTTAAGGGGTTGGACGCCTTTGTTCAAAAGACCAACGCAAAAGTAGGAAAAAAGACTTGGACCAGAGAAGAGATTCATGAAAGGTAATTACTCTGGTTATCAGGTTCACAGTTCAGGGTTGTTCCGCCTGTGGCCGGAAACCATGGAACTTTGAACCTGAGTAATTGCCATGACAGATAAAATTTTTCTGGATACAAACATCTTTATCTATTCAATTGTTACAGCAATTCGCGTCCATAGAAAGTACATGCTTTCTTTTTAGGACGCTCTCATTGTTCAAGCCGCCAACATGGCTGGTTGCGTTCAGATCCTTTCAGAAGACCTTCAGGATGGTCTTCAAATCGATAACCTGGCTATCAGCAATCCGTTCGTGTCGTAATTTCTCAAGAAAGCGCATCATATCAAAAAATTCATTTACAGTTAGGAGCAATACATATGACTTCCGAGGAGTTGGAGAGAATCTGTGGTAACTGTAACTACAGTTTTCCTTCTGAGCCGGGTGGAGGCGAACTTGCGATTTGTTTGAATGATCCTGTGTTTGAGTCTTATCTAGATGAACTGCTTGAGGATCAGGATTTTTCCCGTTGCCTGCATCTTGTGGAGGAAAACCGTTTTCCCTGGGATCATAAGGCATGCCCCGAGTTTGATCCAGCGGAAATAGTTGATCAGGTACCGGAAGAATTCGCCGATATTATTGAAGAATTCTTTGACACGACCGACTGGGCAAACCTGCCGGTTGAAGGAAACCTGGAAGATTTGAACAAGGCAAATACTCCTGAACAGCAAAAAAATGCAGTTAAGAGCCTTGGCGTCTTAATCTCTTTGGGCAATAAAGCCGCGTTTGACGGCCTTTGCTCCTTTCTTGAAGCATTGCCTTGCCCTGAGAATGTGGAAGACACTCATTTCAGGGTGGAAATCTTAAGACATCTGACCATTTCCCGGGAAGATCAGTCTAAGCTTGCGCGTTTGTTGGTAAAAGATCTCTTTCGCACTCCATCAAACAACACAACACGGGGCTGGTACACTGCTGTTTTCCGTTTTTTTGAGCAATCGTCAGCGGATATTGCCGAAGAGGCCCTGACGCCAATGCTCGAATCGCCACAATTCTCCTATCGAATCAAGAAGCGAATAAAGACGATCCTGTGGGAAAAAGAAGGTTTTTTTTAAAAAGGAATCTTATATAACGCCCTTGAAAATCTAAGAAAAAACATTGGCGGCCTTTTGTTATTTCCGATTAGGGCGTCTGTCCGGTAGGGCAAATTTGTGGTAGTATCTTTGGGTTTTCCGACACAAGGATCACCTTTATAAGAGACCCCACAATTTCAGAAAGGATGATATGCCCATGATACAGACATACGCCCATCAAAAAGAATTACATGAAGCTCGTTTGAACATCAAGATCTTGGAACGACTTTTTGCCAATCTTATTACGGATGGCACATATTGTTCCCCCTTTGAGTCTGATATTATTCTTGAAAAAGCAAAGGAGGTTTTTGCCATTGGAGGAGGGACATCGGTAGCCTTCAGGCTAATAACCTGAGCAGTTACGATATAATAGACAGAGGATCAAGTCAGATGAAGGAAAGAAAAGTCGGCAGAAATGCCCCTTGCCCTTGCGGTAGTGGGAAAAAGTATAAAAAATGCTGTTATGGGAAAAATATATTCAATAATCACAGTAAGTCAAAGGTTCCCCATTCCATTCTTCCATCACGAAATATGATTGATTATGGCGCCCCGTCAATTAACAAATCATTTTTTCAGAAGAACACCGTACATGAAATATCGTCGCCTCGGTTTTTATACAGCAACTTGCTGATGCCTGAACTGGAGATCAAGGTGTCGAAAATAACGAATCAACTGATCAACCGTGGGAGGGATGAAGCCATTCTTATTGAAAAAACTGATGACATAAATGAACTGATAAATATATTGAACGAAGGTCCGGATCAATTAAATCGTGTAAGATTAAAAATGAAATTGCTCGAGCGCAGAAAAGACGCTATCCCCCTGATTATGAAAGGTTTGCAAAAACAGCAACGCAGTGCGTTTGCAGAGATAGCTATAGAGATCATTCATGCGACGGGGGAGGATTACTCTAATGAAATAATTGAAATAATCGAACATTATCAGAGAAACGCATATGTTGTGTCTCTACTGTGCATGATATTGGGATTTTATGAAAATGACAGATCGAAAAAACTATTATGGGATTATTATCACTATTTCAAGGAACATTTCCCTGATGAAACATATAGCGATGGGCCGCTATTGGGTCTTGAAGAAATGAGGGCGCGAAAAAAAGAAAAATCATCGATTCCCTGATTCCCTAAACGGAGGAAGGGAAGAAAGCTGATTCACCTACAAAATTATAAGGAATGTATTTATGCTTTGAATCAGGAAAGGAATTCACCCGGGGGTTTATCATTATCAGCGCGGGTGTCAAAATATGAAAAAGGAAACGGGAAAACAGGTTGCAAAAACATACAACCAGTCCATTCCCGGCAATCATTGGTGACAATGGCGAGATTAAGCTGGCCGGTTTAACGAAAAGCGTTTCAGTTATAGCCATTGATAAACACGGCAATGAGAGTAATCCGTTTATTATTAATAATCCCGGTTGATAAGAAAGGGGGATAATTATTTATGATTTCACCTGATATAAGAAAAACGATCATGGAATGTGCTCGTGAGTTTGATGTGAAGGCAGTATGGCTTTTTGGATCTTCACTTGAAGATGATTCTGTTGCGCATGATATTGATTTGGCCGTTGAGGGAATTTCACCAGAGCTGTTTTTCAAATTCTATGCCCGTCTTTTTATGGCTCTTCCTAAGCCTGTTGACCTTGTAGACTTGTCGCAGGATATTCCAATTGCTTCAATTATTCGTGTCAAGGGGGTTAATATTTATGAGCGGTAAAGATTCGTTTTTAGAAGATGAACGGAAGAACATTGAAAAAACAGTGTTAATGATTGAGCATCTCTTGGAAAAGACAGATCTTTCAAAATACGAGGTCATCGCACTTGGCACGCTTTTGCAAGACATATATTCCGGTATCGAGGCTATCATACGTTACCAATTGCAAAATACGGGTGTCAGATTGCAAAAGGATGAGAACTGGCATAAGAATTTACTAATGAAATCAAGAGAGAATGGTATTGTTTCAGATGCGCAGTTTGAAGGACTTCTTGAATTGCTACTTTTTCGTCACATGCATATGCATGGCTATGGATTTATGCTGGACGAAACACGTCTTCGAGAATTAGCCGCACCAGTGCCTGATCTTTGTAAGGATTTTCTTAAAGATCAGAACAAATAATCA
>JAFDJF010000231.1 GCA_019307645.1 Deltaproteobacteria bacterium | reverse complement strand
CAGTTACGTTTTTAGTTGTAATTGAATTCATTTTGGGCTATTTTTCTTAAATTCTCAATTCCCCGTCAAAATGGATAGCATTTGTATGAGATAAGCACTTGTATCCAATGGATGGCCGCCCCACGATAGAAAGAAGGAGAAATTTGATGGTCACTGAAAAGAGAAAACATCAGAGAATCAGCTCACTTAATCTTGTATCTTATGTTTGCCTTGATGAGGATGGCAATCATCATGAACAGGGGATGGGTAGAACTCTGGATATAAGTCAAGGTGGAATTCTCATGGAAACCCATGTCCGGATTGAATCAAAATATATCCTGTTGATGGCTGTGGGCTTTGAGGATGAATTGGTTGATATTAAGAGCGAAGTTGTTTACTGCAGGGAAGGAGCGCCCGGGATGTTTGAAACCGGCGTCCGTTACCTTGAAACCGGTGAAAGAGTGACCCAGATAATAGAAGAGTTGGTAAAGGTTTTTGATCAGGAAAAAACACAATAATAACCTGGCTGCACCCTTGGAAACCCAAGCTGCTCTTGTAAGACGCTTGAATTAATTCCCCCCTTTAAGCCTTCTTAAAATATTATTTCCTGAGCCAATTTCAAAACACCCACCTTTGCCCAACACTGAGATTTCCATTGACATAATAGAAAAAATTGATTTAAACTGAAGGCTTGTCAAGTCAGAGGTTTATCGGTCATGTTTGAGAGCCTAACCGACAAATTAAACGGTGTTTTCAAAAAGGTTACCGGGCGGGGTAAACTAAGCGAGAAAAATATCCAGGACGCCTTAAAGGAGATTCGATTAGCCCTTCTTGAGGCGGATGTCAACTATAAAGTAGTTAAGAGACTGGTGGAAGACATCCGTGTGCGCGCTGTTGGACAGGAAGTCCTGGAGAGTCTGACACCCGGCCAGCAGCTCATAAAAATCGTCAATGAAGAGCTGACGCGCTTGATGGGGGAGGCCAACGAGGGGATTCAATTCGTTGGACGGACACCCCATGCGTTGATGCTGGTAGGACTGCAGGGTTCAGGTAAAACCACCACAGCAGCCAAATTGGCAAGGCATCTGCGCAGGCAGGGAAGGCATCCTTATCTCGTGCCGGCGGACATCTACCGGCCTGCTGCTGTTGATCAGCTGAAAAAACTTGGCGATCAGATAAATATCCCTGTCCACCCAACTGACCTTGACCGGAAACCCGAGGACACGTGCCTGGAAGCACTGGCAATGGCCGGGAAGACGGGTTCTGATGTCCTGATAATTGATACGGCCGGCCGTCTCCACATCGACGAGAAACTGATGTCGGAACTGGTTCGGATCAAGGAGAAAATCAATCCCGCTGAGATCCTCCTGGTGGCCGATGCCATGACCGGGCAGGACGCAGTAAATGTAGCAAAGGATTTTAATAAGACCCTGGACATCTCAGGCATCATTCTTACCAAGATGGAAGGTGATGCAAGGGGTGGCGCGTCCCTGTCCATCAAGGCGGTGACCGGTAAACCGATCAAGTTTATCGGTGTGGGTGAAAAAATCGATGCTCTGGAGCCGTTCCATCCGGACAGAATGGCCTCTCAGATCCTTGGGATGGGAGACGTTCTCTCCCTCATTGAAAAAGCCCAGGAAGAAATCGATGAAGATGAGGCCATAAAGCTTGAGAAAAAACTCAGACGAAACGAATTTGACCTGGAAGATTTCCGTGCCCAACTGAAACAGATCAAGAAACTGGGCTCCCTTGAACAGATATTGGGTATGATTCCGGGGATGGGGAACCTCAAGAAATTGAAGGGGTTTAGCCCGGACGAGAAGGAACTGGTCAAGGTGGAGGCCATGATCAACTCCATGACCAAAGAGGAGAGGCGGCATTACAAGATTATGAACGGCAGCAGAAAGCGAAGGATCGCACGGGGCAGCGGAACCACCGTGCAGGAAGTGAACCGCCTCCTAAAAAACTTTGCTCAAACAAAAAAAATGATGGAACAATTTACAAAGAAGGGGCATTTAAAAATGCCATCTTTTTTCGGATAGCAGGTCGTTGGCACCCGATGTGGAACGCCGGACCTGCCGGTTGGAGGAACTGGAGGGTGAGGGTCATCGAGCCAGTGCAGTTGAACAAATACTGATAATTATTTTGGGGGTGATACAGACAAAAATGGCAGTAAGAATTAGAATGACAAGGATGGGAACCAAAAAGAAACCGTTTTATCGCATAGTCGCGGCTGATTCTGAGGCACCCCGTGACGGAAAGTTCATCGAGATATTAGGCCATTACGACCCCATGAAAGATCCTGCGGCGATAAATGTAGATGAAGGCAAAATCAACTCCTGGCTGGAAAAAGGTGCACGTGTTTCTGAATCTGTTAAGTCCCTTTTGAAAAAGCAGGGAATGCTGAAATCTCAATCAACCGCAAGCTAAGGTGCCGTGGTGGCGGAATGTAGCATGGAGGTGAGACGAGATGAAAGAGTTGATCGCATATATCGCAAAAGCGCTAGTTGACAAGCCAGAGGAAGTCGTCGTCACTGAGATTGAGGGATCACAGACCGCTGTTATTGAACTGAAAGTTGCCAAAGATGACCTGGGAAAGGTTATCGGCAAGCAAGGACGCACCGCTCGAGCTATGAGAACCATACTCGGTGCAGCCTCCACGAAAATAAAAAAGCGATCGGTCTTGGAGATCCTTGAATAATATCGAACCTGCTTCATCCTCCGATCTGCTTTTGGTTGGGAAGGTGATTCGACCTCATGGACTGAACGGCCTGCTTAAGTTAAAGGCATACGCTGGATCCGAAACCTCCTTGCTGAACGCGGGGATTGTTTTCTTAAGAACTGCTTCAGGGGAGACCCGTAATTTTTCGGTGTCCTCTGTAAAACCGCATAAGAATATCTTTTTGATGGATGTGGAGGAAGTAAACTCGGTAGATGAGGCGGAAGCGTACCGGGGAGCGGATATTTTTATTAAAAAAGAGGCCCTTACCCGAGAAGAAGATGACTATTTCTGGTATGAGCTTTTGGGTCTCAAGGTTTATCTGGATACCGGTGAATGTTTAGGCAGTATCTCACGGATAATACCCACGAAAGGCACTGATATTTATGTGATAAAAAAAGGGGAAAAGGAGGCTTATATTCCCGCAGTATTTGAGGTCATCAAGGAGATTGACCTTGAAAATGGAACGATGACTATTTCGCCCATGGAGGGGATGCTGGATCTGAATGAGGTTTGATGTGCTCACAATTTTCCCCGGGATGTTTTCCGCCTACCTGGAAGAAGGTATGCTGGGAAGGTCGGTCAAACGGGGGCTAGTGGATGTCAGACTTGTCAATATCCGCGATTTCGCCGCGGGGACGCACAAGGCGACAGATGACAGACCCTATGGCGGCGGCGACGGCATGGTCATGACGCCGGAGCCCATGTATCGTGCCCTGAAATCCGTTGATAGACTGGAAAAGAGCCTTGTGATTCTTCTCTGCCCGCAGGGAGAGACCTTTGATCAGGCCACTGCCTGGGAATTGTCCCGGTGGGACCAGCTCATCTTGACATGCGGCCGTTATGAGGGTGTTGATGAAAGAATCCGGTTGACCAGTATTGACAGGGAGCTGTCAATTGGGGACTATGTTTTGAGCGGTGGAGAACTTGGCGCCCTGATTGTCATGGATGCCGTAAGTCGCCTGGTCCCGGGTGTCCTGGGTGGAGAGAGGTCCAATCAGGAAGACTCTTTTGAAGACGGACTTCTGGAATACCCTCAATATACCAGGCCAAGGGTCTTCCAGGGCAAGGAAGTGCCTTCTGTTTTGTTATCTGGAGACCATGAAAAGATCCGTTTATGGAGGAGAAAGGAGGCCCTCAGGAGGACACTTAAAAGGAGGCCCGATCTGCTTCAAAAGGCAAGGCTGACCAGCGAAGATGAAGAAATTCTGGCTAAACTTCGAAAGGATTCGTAGCCTGGTCCTGATCCATGGCTGATTTTTACAGATAAAATATAGACGCAGAAATTGGATAAAAGGGGCCGTTCCAAAAACTGGCTTATGGTCCGAATAATTATATGCACCGTAACTACTCAGGTAGTTAAGTTCAGGGTTCAGCGGTTCAGCGGTTCAGCGGTTCACGGTTAATCCCGATTTAGCGGGATTAACTTCATGTTTCCAGAGCGACATAGCGTGTTCCCTGGACTTTGTGTGTCAAACCGTTTGGCATACCAAAAAAGCGGATGAACAGGGTATTTATCTAAAGAATAGAGCCTCTCCTTCATCGCTTTAACCTTGAACCCTGAACCGTGAACCCTTGAACCTGAGTAGTTACTATGCGTCTTTATATCGGGCTGATACACTTCCCTGTTTACAACAAAAACTATCAGAAGATTGCCTCTGCCATAACGACTTTTGATCTTCATGACATTGCAAGGCTGGCCAGGACCTATGATGTCAGGAAATTCTTTGTTATAACTCCGCTGGATGACCAGCGGGCTCTGGTTGAGCGGGTTCAAAGGCACTGGACAGAGGGTTATGGTGCCGGATACAACCGGCACAGGAAAGAAGCCATAGAACTCATTGCGGTTAAACCGTCCCTGGAGCGGGCAACCGATTCCATAGCGGATCTGGAGGGGGAGGCTCCGTTGCTGATCGCAACTGATGCCTCCAGACAAAAGGGCCGTTCTGCCTCTTACGAGAGAGTAAAAGATATCATCCAGAACGGAAAAACTGTATTTTTATTGTTTGGAACAGCATGGGGTCTCGATAAAACGATATTGGACCGGGCAGATTATGTCTTGGACCCCATTATGGGCAGAGCAGGCTACCAGCATCTTTCTGTCAGGACGGCTGCTGCCATCATCTTAGACCGGTTGGCCGGCAACTTTTTTGCACAGTGATCTGGAGGGAAATATGAACATATTAGAAGCACTTGAAAAGGAGCAGATGCGCACGGATATCCCTGATTTCCGGCCGGGTGACACGGTTAAAGTGCATGCTAGGATAAAAGAGGGAGAGAAGGAGAGGATTCAGATATTCAAGGGAGTCGTAATACGAAAGAGAAAAGGGAACACCGGCGCAACCTTTACTGTCAGAAAGGTCTCTTACGGCGTTGGCGTGGAGAAGATATTTCCTCTTCACTCCCCGCTTGTAGATAAAATTGAAATCGTCACCAGAGGCAGGGTTAGACGGGCGCGGCTGTATTACCTGCGCAAACTGAGGGGAAAGGCCTCCCGGATCAAAGAAAAGAGGTTTTGATCCATTAAAACCGGGGCCGGGGGGTTTGGAATGAACCCCAACAGACAGTTTACCCTAACGTTGCAAAAGTCGAGAATGCCGCTCGACAGATCCCGCTCATCGGGGAGATCTAAGGCGGAAAGGGTGAAATCACGCCGCGACGTGATTTCGCAAGCTCAACTGATCTTGCTGCCCGCGAGCCCTTAGACAGTTATAAGACAATAAACCGTCAGTCCTGAGAGTGGTTTAGGGGTTTGGAATTATTTAAGCAACAGACGACTGACATTGCCGAAAATTCTTTATTACAGTTTATTGCCACTCCACCCAAAAATCTGTCCCTTTTTCCCGAGAGTACCAGCTCCTTCTCAATCGATCCGTTTTTCCATGAAGATTTGGTCCGAAAGGATGGGTATGGGTTGATTGCCGGAGTTGATGAGGCGGGTCGAGGCCCTCTGGCTGGCCCGGTTGTGGCCGCTGCCGCAATTCTTCCCCATGGTATCGAGTTAACTGGAGTCCGGGACTCAAAACAAATGCGCGCAGGGGCCAGAGAAAAGGCGTTCTCAGTTATTCATCGTAAGGCCCTGGCCACCGGTATCGGGGTCGTTTCCCATAGATACATTGATGAATTCAATATCCTGAAAGCCTCTCTCGAAGCCATGAGACGGGCCATTCTGTCCCTTGATCCGCAGCCTGATTTTCTCCTCGTTGATGGTATTCATTCGGTTCCTCTATCCATTCATCAGAGGTGCCTGAAAAAAGGCGATCAGCTCAGCCGAAGCATTTCTGCCGCATCTGTGCTGGCCAAGGTTTATCGGGACAGAATTATGCGCTGCTATCACGAAATGTATCCGGAGTACGGCTTTGATAAACATAAAGGCTATGGAACCGTCCGCCACATGAAGGCCATAAAGCAATATGGGCCATCCCCGATTCACCGCATGACCTTTAAAGGAGTTTCATAGTTTGACCAAAGAAAGGCTTGAACTGGGGCAGTTCGGTGAGGAGTTGGCGTATAAAAAGATCAAAAGCCTTGGTTATAAAAAGATCATTCGCAATTATAAATGCCCTCTTGGAGAGGTGGATCTAATTGCAAATGACGGCGACACGCTGGTTTTTGTCGAAACAAAGACCAGAAAGGGCAAGTCTGTCGGTTATGCAAAAGAGGCCGTAACTGCCAGAAAGAGGCGGCAGCTATCAAAAGTGGCGTTGTTCTATATGAAGTCCAATAACTGCTGCGAGACCAAAGCGAGATTTGATGTAATTGCAGTCAGCCTGAAAGGGGGAACGCCTCTGATTGAAGTGATCAAGAATGCCTTTGACCTGGCCTATTAGATCGATAAATGACCAAAGTTGGAATTATGTCCCAAAATCCGCAATCCAAAATCCAAAATCCAAAATCAGGGACCCTGTATGTTGTCTCTACACCCATTGGAAACATGGAAGATATTACACTGAGGGCCTTGAAGGTTCTTAAAAGCGTGGACATCATCGCCGCTGAAAGCGTGGCGCATACAAAGGGGCTTTGCGAACATTACAAAATAAAAACAAGACTTACCAGTTACAACCAGCATAACCGGAAAATCAAGGCCCCCGGACTCATCAAACAGCTGAAATCGGGTCAGGATGTTGGCGTTGTGACGGATGCCGGGACCCCTGGCATTTCTGATCCGGGTCTCTATTTGATTAACCTGGCGGCAAATGAAGGTATGGCGGTAACCCCGATTCCAGGGCCTTCGGCCGTTATTGCGGCGCTTTCAGTTTCGGGCCTGCCTTCGGAACAATTCCTTTTTCTGGGCTTTCTGCCGAATAAGGCCGGCAAGAGAAAAAAAGCGATTGCAGGGCTGACCTCCGAACCCCGTACCATGGTCTTTTTTGAGGCTCCGCACCGTATCAGGGTAATGCTTGAGGATTTAAGGGAAACCCTGGGAGACCGGCAGATGGTAATGCTCCGGGAAATAACAAAGGTGTTTGAGGATGTAAAGCGAGGGACAATCAGTACAGTTCTAGAGCATCTGACACCGGACAGGACCAGAGGGGAATTTACTCTGGCAGTAGCTGGAAAAGAGATAAAAAAACATGAGCCCTTGAGTGAAGAGATCCTGAACAGGATAGAAGCTCTTCTGGCGGAGGATGTGCGGAGCATCAGGGACATTGCAGCGCTGATTTCAAAAGAGGACGGAATTGCCTACAGGCAGATTTATAAAGAATGTATTTCCAGGAAACGGAATCTCAAAAAGATTGAGATAAATGGAACAGGTTAAGAAGTTCAGAATCCAAAACAAACTAGGGTTGCATGCACGTGCCGCCGGAAAGATAGTGGAACTTGGGAATCAGTATAACTCAGAGCTTTTTCTCAAGAAAGATGGGCTGGAAGTAGACGGTTCCAGCATACTGTCCATCCTCACTCTTTCTTGTCCTAACGGCACGGAGATACAGGCAAGAATTGCGGGAGAGGATTCAGAGGATTTTATGGAAGAGCTGAGCGAGTTGTTTGAGCAAAGATTTGGGGAGGGAAAATGACAGAAAACCGTGTTGCCTCCCCAAAACAATTGCAGGGCATAGGCGTCTCCCCGGGCATTATCATCGGCAAGGCCCATCTGGTGGACCGGTCAAGGGTCAAAATCAAGTATCAGTACATTATTGACGACAAGAAGTTAGGCAGAGAGGTTGAGCGATTCAAAGAGGCCCTTCTCATTACTGAGGAGCAGCTTGCCACCCTGAAGAGCAGAATGCCTGATCATGTGAAGGAGCATGCGTTCATCCTGGACAGTCATTTGATGATACTGAAAGACACCATGCTTACGGATGCGACTGTTCAAAAAATCACGGATGAGAAAATCAATGCCGAATGGGCGCTCAAAAAATCACTTCAGGAAATAAGACAAATATTTAAACAAATCGATGACGAGTACATCAGCAGTCGGATCAATGATGTAGAGAACGTCGTTGAGAGGGTCTTGAGAAATCTCTCCGGTGAAGAACAACCGCATCTTTCAGAGATTAAAGAACGTGTTATAATTGTAGCCCATGATTTGTCCCCCGCTGACACCACCGAGTTAAATATCGGCAGGGTTATGGGGTTCATTACTGATGTGGGAGGCAGGACCTCTCATACCGGCATCCTTGCTCATGCCCTGCAGATCCCTGCGGTTGTCGCCCTGGGATCTATTACTGATCTGGTGAAGGACGGGGATCTGCTGATCGTTGACGGTAACACCGGAGAAGTGGTAATTCACCCCGATGACAGTGACATTATCCACTATCAAGACAGACAGCTCCAACTCGAAGAATACCTGTCAATTATTGCCAAGACAGGCCACCTCCCGGCCACAACCGCCGATGGGCATAGAATATTCATTCAGGCCAACATGGAATTTCTGGAAGAAGTCGCCGCTGTCAAGGACCATGGTGGTGAGGGGATTGGGCTTTACAGGACAGAGTTTTTGTATCTCAGGAGCAGGGCGCTTCCAAGTGAAGAAGACCTGTTTGAAGATTATCGGCAAGTTGCTGAAATTATGGCCCCGAATCCGGTGACCATAAGGAGTCTGGACCTCGGGGGTGACAAGGTTCCATCAGAAATCGAAATGTCAAAGGAGCTTAATCCCGCACTCGGATTGAGGGCCATCCGGTTTTGTCTAAAAGAGCCGGAAATACTCAAAACTCAGTTGCGGGCGATTCTCAGGGCGAGCATCTACGGGCAGGTTCATTTGATGTTTCCCATGGTCTCAGGCCTTCGGGAAATCCTGGAAGCCAAAGAGATCCTTGCACAGGCCAAAGATGAGCTGGATCTGGAAAAAATTGATTATAACCACGATATAAAAGTCGGCATCATGATTGAGGTCCCTTCAGCTGTCATAATAGCCGAGATCCTGGCCCGATATGTGGATTTTTTCAGTATCGGCACGAATGATCTTATCCAGTACGCCCTTGCCATTGACCGGGACAACGAGCACGTCGCGTATCTGTTTCAGCCTTTTCACCCGGCCATCCTCAGGATGATTCAATCTGTGGTCAGTGCCGCGAAAAATGCCGGGATCGGGGTTTCTCTGTGCGGGGAAATGGCGGGGGATCCGCTTTGCCTCCCTTTTCTGCTGGGTCTCGGCCTTGAGGAACTCAGCATGAACGCAAGGGCCATTCCCCTGATCAAGAATGTTGTACGATCCATCACCATTGAAGAGGCTCGTGCTGATTTTGAAAATATGATGGAACTTAATACTGCCAGGGAAGTCCGTGCGTATGCCCTTGAATGGACGAAGCGCCTGGCCCCGGAGCTTGGAGAAAAAGGGTATCTGCAAAATCACGTGCAAGAATCCCATACACAAATGGAGAGAAAAAAGGCGGGACGCCCATGAACATAAAAATTGTCTGTCAGAACAAAAAGGCCCGCCATGACTACTTTATTGATGATGTTCTGGAGGCCGGGATTGTCCTCATGGGGCCGGAGGTGAAATCCCTCAGAGAGGGACGAGCCAGCCTGGTGGATAGCTATGCCAAGGTAAAAAAAGGAGAGGTTTTCCTTCACAACATGCATATTACCCCATATCCTTTTGCCCACCATGTCGAATTGGAACCCATGAGAGTTCGAAAACTCCTGTTGAACAAAAGGGAAATAAAACGACTGATTGGAAAGACCGAGACGAAGGGGTATACACTTGTCCCCACAAAGGTATATTTCACCAGGGGGCGGGCCAAGGTGGAGATCGCTCTGGCAAAAGGCAAGCGGAAATACGACAAGAGACGTGTCCTAAAAGAAAAGGAACTGAAACGGGATATGGAGGAGGCCAAGAAGCACCACGGTTAGGCCTCTGAAAAACATCCCCCCTTAGCCGTTTCTGCTATTTTGGCAAAGCGCTAACCCATTGTAATGAAAATATCCCTAT
>JAFDJF010000230.1 GCA_019307645.1 Deltaproteobacteria bacterium | reverse complement strand
AGTTTACAGACCTGATCCGTTTTGCCCATTTTGGAGGGAAAGGAGTTCTTGCCCTTTTCTCGGACTCGACGAACGCAGAAAAGGAAGGCTTTACACTCAGTGAAAGTGCCGTGCGAAAAACACTGGAAGACCTCTTTCACGCCTGCCGGGGCAGAATTATCGTGGCCAGCTTTGCGTCCAATATCCCACGAATCCAGCAGGTTATTGACCTGGCAGTCAAATTTGACCGAAAAGTTGTTCTGGACGGAAAGAGCATGGTCACGAACGTGGGCATAGCCAGCCAGGAGGGCTTCATCAATATGCCTAAAGACGTTGAAATCAAGGAACGTCAGATCAACCAGCTTCCGGATGAAGCCGTTACCGTCATCACCACAGGCAGCCAGGGAGAACCCATGTCCGCCCTTGCCAGGATGGCCCGGGGGCAGCACAAAAGCATCAAGATCAAGCAGGGCGATACCATTATCCTCTCTTCACGGTTTATCCCGGGAAACGAAAAGACCATCTCCTCTATCATAAACAGCCTCTATCGTATGGGCGCGGATGTGATTTATGAAAAAGTCTCGGATATTCACACATCCGGCCACGCCAAGAAAGAAGAATTGAAACTCATGTTGCGTCTTGTAAAACCACGGTATTTTGTGCCTATTCACGGCGAATACAGACACCTTGTAAAACATGCTCAATTGGCTTTGGACATGGGCATGCCAAATGAAAACGTTCTGGTTGTGGAAGACGGGGATGTGATTTATTTTGAGAACCGGGAAGTCCGATTGGAACCCCCTGTTCATACAGGCCGAACCATTGTGGACGGAAAAGGGCTCGGCGATGTGGGAGACATTGTTCTCAGGGACCGGAGAACACTCAGAGGACATGGTGTGGTTATTGTCCTGCTTGCTGTAAGTGACAAAACAGGAGATACTGTCTACGGACCGGATATTATCCCACGGGGGGTTGTATTCGAAGATCAAGCCGGCTTCAGCATCGAAGATGCCAAAGCCATTGTCCTTGATGTACTCGAGGAATTCGATCGGGCCTCCCCTATGGAATGGACGGATGTGGAATTGGATATCAAAAGGAGGCTGAAACGTTTCTTTTATAACGTCATCAAGAAAAACCCGTTGATTTTGCCGATTATTATTCCAGTTTGAAAAGATAAAGGATATGGGATAAGGTAAGGTCATATGGAATTTGTGATTTACCTTAGGCCTTATACCTTATACCTTATACCTTGCACCTTTCTTGGAGCTTAAAACTGGCCGCTAAATCTACTAAAAAAGACAATACCGATAATTCAGCACACCCCCTCAGAAAAGAGATCAGGGGTCTTGTTTTTCTGCTGCTTGCAATCTTTTTGTGCACAAGTCTTTTGTCTTATGTTCATGATGACAAACTTTTTTGGGATGCTAAGGAGTCATTCTGGACATTGCCATTTTGGAAGGAAGGTTTTCATAATTTCTTCCAGAGCGAGCATCAAAACCTTTTCGGTACCATTGGTGCACACCTTGCGGGCGGCTTGTTTGATATCCTCGGATTCTCCGCCTTCTGGTTGGTGGCCATTTTAGTCGTCATGACCCTTCTTTCGTTCAGGGGGCAGCCCCTGTCATCGGCCGTCAAAAGTATTGTTGCCGCTGTTGCCCTGCCGATATCCTCTTCCGGTATCCTGAATTTATTTTGGCCGGACAAGGTGGTTTTCAAGGGTGGCAGCATGACGGCAGGAGGCCTTATCGGTCTTTATCTCTCCGGGCTTACGGAAAGTTTCCTGAATAATGTGGGAGCCCTTGTTCTCCTTTCGGCGATCTTTATTATCTCCTTTATGCTCATAACCCACCTTTCCCTGGGCTGGCTTTTTTCCAGGACGGGCATATGGATCCTGGTGGCGTTCAGGCACATGGGTGAGACAATCAGGAAGAAAAGGGAACGCAGAAAGAGGGCCCGCAAGACCATGGCGGCCAAGGCAAAACGGAAATCAAAACCAAAGGTAAGAATCATCACACCCAAGCCGGAGCCGATCAGAAAACCCAAACAGCGGCAATTCGACTTTATGGACGACACGGGCGAATTTAAATTGCCATCTCTGGATTTTCTAAGAGACCCGCCTGAAAGAAAGGACATTGAAATCCAGCACGAAAGCCTTGAGATGAATGCCAGACGAGTTGAAAAAAAGCTGGAAGATTTCGGTGTCCATGGGGAAGTCAAGGAGATTCTTCCCGGGCCAGTGATTACCATGTACGAGTTCAAGCCTGCCCCCGGGGTAAAAATAAGCAAGGTTGCCGGGCTCTCTGATGATCTTGCGCTTACCCTTAGGGCCCCCAGTATCCGGATTGTGGCGCCCATTCCGGGAAAAGCCGCAATTGGCATTGAAATTCCCAACAACCAGAGAACCCCTGTTTTTTTGAAAGAGGTCCTCTCTGATGATACCTACATGGCCTCCAAATTGAAACTTCCCATTGCACTTGGCAAGGACATCACCGGATCGCCAATGATCACAGACCTGACCAGGATGCCTCACCTCCTTATGGCAGGTGCCACGGGAACCGGAAAGAGCGTCTGCATTAACACCATAATCAACAGTATTCTGTTTAAATCCTCTCCGGACAAGACAAAGCTTCTGATGATTGATCCCAAACGGATCGAGCTGTCCGCATATCAGGATATCCCTCACCTGCTGCATCCGGTTGTGACCCAGCCAAAGGATGCCACAAAGGCGCTTAAATGGGCAGTAGAAGAAATGGAAAGGCGCTATATGCTCCTGTCCGACAGGGGAGCCAGAAATATTGACACCTACAACCGTAAGATAGTCAAAGACACAAAACCGGATACTGAAGACAGCTCCCAGGGTGTTGACAGGCCATTGCCTTATATCGTTATAATCATCGACGAGCTTGCAGATCTCATGATGGTCTCATCAAAAGAGGTTGAAGAGGCCATAACCAGACTGGCACAGATGGCACGTGCGGCAGGAATCCACTTGATTCTTGCAACACAGCGTCCATCAGTGGACGTACTGACCGGTATTATTAAAGCGAATTTTCCCACCAGAATATCGTTCCAGGTTTCTTCAAAAGTGGACTCCAGGACTATTCTGGATTGCATTGGCGCGGAACATCTTCTGGGAGACGGCGACATGCTTTTCCTGCCGCCCGGGGTGGCCCGCCTGACAAGGATTCACGGGGCATACGTCTCTGACGAAGAAGTCAAAACTGTCACTGATTTCTTGAAAAAACAGAAAAAACCTGACTACGATACGACAATCCTGTCCAACATCGCCGTGGATGAAGATTCCGACGCAGAGGAAATAGAACTGGATGAAAAATACGAAGAAGCCGTGGGGGTTGTATTAAGAACAGGGCAGGCGTCCATTTCCATGTTGCAGCGCAAACTCAGGGTGGGTTACAATCGGGCCGCCCGGATGATCGAGGCCATGGAAAATGAAGGCATCGTTGGCCCTTCAGACGGGGTCCGTGCGCGGGATGTTTACGGGAGGAGAGGAGCTTAGGTCATGTTCAAAGTTTTCATCACTGCATATCTTATGTTATTTCTGCTGCAGGCCCCTGCGTCTGCCGACGGCGATCTAACGGATATACTTGAAGGCATCCGTAAAAACTACGGCAGTCTTCCGGGGCTTACCCTCTCCTACAGTCGTGAACTGATCACGAGATCCATGACCATGCTGGGAGATCAGGTCAAAGGAGACCTGGCCACAGGACACATGTTTTTCAAGCCCCCCTGTTTCCTCAAGCTCGCACAGAAAACACCGAAACCGGAAACCGTTATATCCGATGAAGACACGCTCTGGTGGTACATCCCTGATCAGAAGCGTGCTTACAAATATCCCGCAAAGGACTTTGGAAAAGAGTTAAGGTTGCTGAGTGACATATTCCGCGGGCTCATCCGGGTAGAAGAGCGTTTTGAAGTCACCCTGCTTGATCCCAATGAACTGGGAGAATATCAGGTCGAACTGAGGCCGAATCCGCCCTGGCAAAACATTGACCGTATCATTCTTGCGGTGACGTCGGAACATAACATCAGGATAGTGGGTATACACTATCAATTGGGATCTGTTACCCTGTTCACGCTCAAAGACACTGCAGCGAAACAGGACTTTGGAAAGGACTTCTTCAGCTTTGTTCTCCCGGAGGGAGTACAGCTTATGGAAGAAAAAGGGTTAAATAGTTTACAATGAGATCTTCAAAACAAAAAAAAATCTCCTCCCGTGACCTTCAAGACAAATTAACCGCACTGGAAGAAAAGGCTTCTCAGAAGGGGGTACAAATCCATTACGACCTGCTTGAGGCTGCAGGCTTAAAGCTGAAAGGAGGGATCTGCAAGATAAGAGGCGAGCATCACCTTTTCATTGACAGGCGAAAATCAGCAGCCGATAAGATAGAAACCCTTGAGGAATACATTGATCACCCGCTTCCCGAAGACATACCTGATAATGATGATTGATGATTGGCTATTGATTTATGATTTATGATTTGTGATTGATCAAAAAAGGGATTCTTCAATTTGTTATCAATACTGCAGCATAATGAAATCCTCAAATCGACAATCCAAAATTCAAAATCCAAAATCAATACAATGGGATCATGGTTTGCCGTCATCCTCTGTGCGATTTGCACCTTTCAACCTGCCCTTCTGGAGGCTGCGCAGGATCTCTCCTGTCTGCATCGTACCAGACCTTCCGATGCCCTTCTGATAACTGCCCCTGACGGCAGCATCCTCTACAAAAAAAATGAGACCATAAAATGTATTCCCGCCTCTACGCTCAAAATCCTCACTGCCCTTTCCGCGATCCACCACCTTGGGCTGTCTTACAGGTTCCCGACCGAATTTTACACTGACATTGATCAAAATCTTAAAATAAAGGGCTATGGTGACCCCCTCCTGACATCGGAGGTCTGGCAGCAAATTGCGGATGTCCTGGCAACAAAAATCCGGAAGTTCAACACCCTGATACTGGACAATTCTTACTTTTCAAAGGATTTAATAATTCCGGGGACAGGGCGCTCCACCAACCCTTATGATGCACCACCCGGAGCCCTGTGCGCAAATTTCAATACCATCTTATTTGATCATGATCAGCATGGCACGGTCATTTCAGCAGAGCCGCAGACACCAATGACGCCGTTTGCCCGTGAAAAGATCCGTTCATTTGGACTGAACAACACGTTATGCAGGCGAGCTTTTCCTGCACTTCCTGACGAAAGAGGGCGTTGAATCCCAGGGCAAAATTCGTCTGGGAACTGTGAAGCCGGATGACAGGCTGTTCCACACGTATTTATCGGGGTTTACGCTTAATGATGTTATCACAAAAATGATGACGTTTTCTAACAACTTTGTGGCAAACCAGCTCTGCATTGTCATGGGGGCACATGTATATGGCCCTCCGGGCACACTGGAAAATGGAGTCAGCGTCATATCTGATTCTGCAAAGTACAAGATGCATCTGAAGGATATCCGCGTTGTAGAAGGTTCCGGGATTTCCAGAAAAAACCGTATTTCAGCACTGGAAATGAACACCTTGTTGGACCAATTCAAACCACACCGTCATCTTCTCAAGAGAGAAGGAGATACATTCTTTAAAACAGGAACGCTTGAGGGGATAAGGACAAGAGTCGGCTACATTGAAAAGTCACCTGGCAGCACATATAGTTTTGTTGTCTTTCTTAACAGCGGAAATTCAGATATGGATTCTTTGATGGGGTGTATAAAGAAGACCGTTGCGCACCATCATTTCCCTGATAACAGATAGGCCCGGCACAGAACCTGTCGGGAAATATAAACACCCTATAGCTTACACACAGTACACCAAACGCCTTGTTGTGATATCCTGACTAAGGGCTCGCGCCAAAATGTGAATTTATTTTTTCGCGAACCCTAAAAGCTAATTTATGCTGATAAAGATAGCGCTTCTATGATCCTCACCGGGGTGGCCTTGATGCAAAGGGCGACTCTATGCCTATTCAGGTATTTTACTGAGCGGGATGCCAAGTGCCTTTGCTACCCCCTTGCCGTAAGCCGGATCGGCTTTCATGCAGTTGCCGATGTGGCGGATCTGAATTTTCTCTGGCGCTTCGCCGATAGAACGAGCGGTGTTGCTAAAGAGTGCACTCTTTTGCTTGGCGCTCATGAGGCGGAAAAGTTGCCCCGGTTGAGAGTAGTAATCATCGTCCTCGCGATGATTCCAGTGGTCAGCGGCTCCTTCCAGGCTGAGGGGCGGTTCGGCAAAATCCGACTGCTCTTGCCACTCACCGTAACTGTTGGGTTCGTAACCGAGAGTACTGCCATGATTGCCGTCTACCCGCATGGCACCGTCACGGTGGTAGCTGTGAAATGGGCAGCGGGAGGCATTGACCGGGATAAGGTGGTGGTTCACGCCGAGCCGGTAAAGTTGTGCATCATGGTAGGAAAAAAGACGTCCCTGCAACATTTTGTCCGGTGAAAAGCCAATGCCGGGCACGATGCTGGCCGGGTTAAAGGCCGACTGTTCAACTTCGGCAAAATAGTTTTCAGGATTGCGGTTCAGTTCGAAAACGCCCACTTCCATCATGGGATAATCCTTGTGGAACCAGACCTTGGTGAGGTCGAAAGGGTTGTAGGGGCAGGTGGCCGCATCTTTCTCCGGCATCACCTGGATAAACATGGTCCAGCGGGGGAAGTCACCCTTTTCGATGCTTTCATACAAGTCGCGCTGGTGGCTTTCACGGCATTTGCCGATAGTCTTTTCGGACTCTGCATCTGTCAGGTTGCGGATTCCCTGCTGCGTTTTGAAGTGAAACTTGACCCAGTACCGTTCGTTTTTCTTGTTGATAAGACTGAAGGTGTGGCTACCAAAGCCGTGCATATGGCGGTAGGAAGCTGGAAGACCTCGATCACTCATGACGATGGTGACTTGATGAAGCGCCTCCGGCAGTGAACTCCAGAAGTCCCAGTTGTTGAGTGCGCTGCGCATATTGGTGCGAGGGTCCCGTTTGACGGCGTGGTTGAGGTCGGGGAACTTGAGTGGGTCACGCAGGAAGAATACGGGCGTGTTGTTACCCACCAAATCCCAGTTCCCCTCCTCGGTATAGAATTTGAGTGCAAAGCCCCGGATATCACGCTCGGCGTCGGCGGCACCACGCTCACCAGCCACCGTGGAAAAACGGGCGAAGAGCTCAGTTTTCTTTCCCACTCTAGAAAATATTTTAGCCTTGGTATACTTGGTGATGTTATGGGTGACGGTAAAAGTGCCGTAGGCTCCAGAGCCCTTGGCATGCATCCGTCGCTCGGGGATTACCTCCCGATCAAAGTGGCCGAGTTTCTCCAGGAACCAAACATCCTGCAATAGCTGTGGGCCGCGTGGTCCGGCGGTCATTACGTTCTGGTTGTCGACGACAGGGGCGCCAGCGTTGGTGGTTAAGAGCTTTCCTTTTTTCCCCATCTTA
>JAFDJF010000799.1 GCA_019307645.1 Deltaproteobacteria bacterium | reverse complement strand
TGGTCTTTTTGCCCAATATCTGCGTTATGCGAAAAAAATAATCCTCGGAATATCAACTATATGCCTGCGGTTATTTTTTTCGCACGCCTTGATCTTGAACAAAAATCCGCATTTCTGGATGGACACTAGTTAACCCAGTGGTCTCCGCGGTAAATAGAAAGTAGCAATGGTCAAAAATAAAAGAGTAACCCTATTTTATGTACTTAAACGAAACGTTCAGCCTTGCCCGGAAAGAGGCGACCTTGCCGTTTTCAATAGTCATATCCAGCTTCGTAATTTCAGCTATCCTCAAATCCTTTAAGCTCTCTCCAGCAGTCTCCACGGCACCCTTTGCCGCATCTTCCCATGAAGTATCACTTGTTCCAACGAGTTCAACAATTTTATATGTGCTTCCAGCCATCTTATTCTCCTTTCTTTATTAGATTGGGGCCAATGACTCAACCACTAAAATATTCACCTCCTTTCCATTAAAAAATATTCACAATCCGTATTTGCCTATAGTTTACCAAAGCATTCAATACTCTGCAACATTATATTTGATAAAAAAGAGGTAACTACTCAGCTTGTCAGGTTCAGGGTTGCGCACAAACCTCTGAACCTTTGAACCGTGAACCCTTGAACCTGAGTAGAGCGTTCTACAATCCGAAATAAGCACGAACTTTCTCAAGGGAAACCGGTTCCCTTTTTTTTAAAAACTCTGATTTGGCCTTCATGATTCGGTCCAGCGATTGCTGAAGCCTGTGAAACCCTATCTCGCCTCTGGTCAGCTTTTCTCTCAACAAAGTAATGGCTCCCAGAACCATTTTCTGATCCTGGCAGATCAAAAGGATATCCGCGCCAGCCTCAAAAGACGCTACAGCCCCTTCAGCTACGCCCCACCCATTTTTAATCGCACCCATTTCAAGGTCATCGGTGATGAGCAAGCCATTGAAGCCCATGGTTTCTCTCAAAAGCCCTGTAAGAATTTTGTGTGAAAGGGTGGCGGGATGATCGGGGTCCAGGGCAGGGTATATTGCGTGTGAGCTCATAATGGCAGAAACACCCGCGGCTATAGCTTCGATGAACGGTGGGAGATTGACTTGTTCTATCTCTTTATAGTCCGCATCGATTGTCGGCAGCTGAAGATGCGGGTCGAGAGTTGTCCTGCCCAATCCTGGAAAATGCTTGGCCGTGGCCATTACACCGTTTTCCTGCAGCCCTGTCACGACTGTCCTCCCAAGAAGCGCCACTTTCCCGGGATCATGGCCGAATGTCCGACCTCCAAGGTGTTTTTCAGGCTCCCCTCTTAAAACGTCCACCACAGGCGCCAGATCCATGTTCAGCCCAACAAGGGACATCTCCTCTGCCGTGACACGGGCAAACTCCACAGCCCTGTCCACGGGCTGCTGATCTTCTCCAATGGCCGTGTTCCCGGGAAACGAGGTAAACGGCTCCCTCAGTCTGGCCACGCGTCCGCCTTCCTGATCAACCGCGAGAAAAAGCGGGATTCCATGGGATTTCATTGCACTGTCCTGCAGATCATTACAGAGCGCAGCCAGCTGCCGGGGGGCAACAATGTTTCGACTGAAAAGGATCACGCCCCCCAGACCATATCGCCGTATAGCATCTGTTTCAGTATCCAGCGTCGTTCCCGGAATTCCTGCCATGAAAAGTCTGCCAATTTTAGCGTCAAGTTCTGCCCGATCGACCTTGGTCTCCATATTTCATTCTTCCCTGGTAACTACTCAGGTTGTCAGGTTCAGGGTTCAACGGTTCACGGTTAAACCCGATTTTATCGAGATTTTCTTCATGTTCCTTGGGTTATGTTGTGTGAAAAACCGTTTGGCATATCAAAAAAGCGGATGAACAGGATCTTTGTCTAAAGAATAGAGCCCTTCCTTCATTGCTTTTAACCTTGAACCGTGAACCTTTGAACCTGAGTAGTTGCCTTCCCTGTTTGATTGATAGTTTCGACATAATTCAGAGGCGACTGCCCAATATTCCTAATCCGACACCCAGACCTTTGTCAAGGCAAACGGAACCCGATACCAGGCAAATATTCTTGACCGATGGTAATTTATTAATATAT
>JAFDJF010000229.1 GCA_019307645.1 Deltaproteobacteria bacterium | reverse complement strand
AAAAGGAAATATCATCAACATGGGTTCTACCGCGAGTCTTGTGGGCCAGGTCTACAATGCACATTACTGCGCAACAAAGGCGGGGGTTTTAATGCTTTCAAAGTCAATGGCCATTGAATTTGCAGGCCGTGGAGTCCGCGTAAATGCAATCTGTCCGGGTGGCGTCAACACACCGTTAATCGAAAACTTTGAGATGCCTGAAGGGGCGGACATGAACCTGGTGTCAAAGCTTTTCTCCCTGGTCGAACAGGCAGAGCCGGAGGAGATTGCCACTGCCGTCGCCTATCTGGCATCTTCGGAAGCCCGCTATGTTACCGGCATCGCCTTTCCCATGGATGGAGGCCAGACCGCCGGGTAAGGTAGTTGAAGGTCAATGGCATTAGCTTAAGAGGATGCGCAATGAGTTTCACGGGGTATTAATTTTTCGTGCCGGGTTAAAACCGAATAACGAATATCGATTACATGAATTCCGAATGACGAAGGAATGAACAACACCGACGCTAATGCTTAAATGCCCTCTGGCCCGTAAACACCATGCTCACCGGGGGGGCCGCTTCGTTGCAGGCCTGAATAACCTCAAAATCTCTCATGGAACCTCCCGGCTGCACAATGCCCGCGATTCCCTCACGGATGGCCACGTCCACCCCGTCCCTGAACGGAAAAAATGCATCCGAGACCATGCAGGAACCCATAAGGCCCCCCTTTGCCCCCTTTGTTTCCCGGTCGATTTCATCAAGGGCAGCCTTGTCTTTCAGCCCTTTTTCTACTTCCAGTTCCAGGTCCTTATATGGAAGGCTGTGCTTTCTGAAACAAAGGGCATCGGCATATTTGGTGTAGGCCTTGAAGATGGCGATCTCCGCAACGCCGACTCTGTCCTGTTCTCCTGTTCCGATACCCACGGTGACACCATTTTTCACATAGATGACCGAGTTGGAGGTAATGCCCTGTTCTACCTGCCAACCGAAAAGCATGTCTGCGCACTCTGTATCCGTGGGAGTTCGCTCAATTGAATATGCCTTTCCCTTGTGCTCTGTGCGTGCAACAGTAAAGTCTTCAAAAGACCGGATGCGGTTTAAAGGGGACTGCTGGACGATGATTCCGCCATCTATCAGACTCTTGAAATCCACGAATCTCGTGTGGGCGTATTCGGAAAGCTTGTCCATGCGGTTGATTCGCAGGATCCGGAGAGTTGCCCTTTTGGAAAGGATATCGAGAGCCCCCTCTTCATAGTCAGGGGCTGCGACCACTTCCAGGTAGTTTTCCGAGACCATTTCAGCGGTTGCCACATCCATCGGTCGGTTAAAGAGGGCACAGCCGCCGAATGCAGCAATCCGGTCCGCCATGTTGGCCTTATCATATGCCTCTGTGAGTGTCGCTCCATTCGCAACTCCGCAGGGATTGTTGTGCTTGACAATAACCACGGCCGGGCCGGCAATGAGATATTTCATGATGTTGCACGCATTATCCACATCGGTCATATTCGTCTTGCCGGGATGCTTTCCGCTCTGCAGCATGTTTTCTTCTGTGATGGCCGATACCAGCCCGCGGCCCGGGTCGATAAACCGGCATTCCCCCAGGGTCAGATTGCCGTTAACGAGCTCGTAGAGTGCGGCCTCCTGCCCGGGGTTTTCTCCGTACCGAAGTCCTTTTTCGATCACATCGCCGGTGCCTGCGTCGGGTATTTTCCAGGACCTTTTTCTGTATACAAGGACCTGATCACCAAAGGAAATGGATATCTCCGGCGGGAAATGATCATCCATTACGGTTCGATACATTTTTTTGAGATCATCGACCATGCTTTTCCTCCTATTTATACGACTCAATTTTTAATGTGAATTTAGAGCTGGTTGCTGATTTTATCGGCTCTGTGTATTGTCCGTTTATGCGGAGTCATCAGTGTCTGTCTTATGTTTCTCGATGTATGCATAGGCATTGTGGTTATGGATGGACTCAAAGTTTTCCGATTCTACAGCAAACCAGGTGATATTGGAATCGTTATTTAGTTTGACCGCAATATCCCGAACAATATCCTCCACAAACATGGGATTTTGATACGCCCGTTCGGTGACATATTTTTCGTCCTCGCGCTTCAAGACAGAATAGACATCGCTTGAGGCTGACTCTTCCACAAGTTTAATCAGGTCCTCTATCCAGACAAATTTCTTGAACCTAACCTGAAGACGTACCTCACCCCTTTGATTATGCGCCCCGAAGTCACTTATCTCTTTGGAGCACGGGCAGAGCGTGGTGATGGGGACGTGTATCATGACGGCCAAATCGCTCCCATTGTTCAGAGATCCCCTGAATGTGCATTTGTATTCCATAAGCCCTTCGGCCCCCGATACCGGCGCTGCCTTGTTGATGAAATAGGGAAAGGAGATTTCCATGTGTGCACTTTCCGCATTCAGCCGATCTTTCATCTCCTCCAGGATTTCTGTGAGGTTTTGAATAGATATGCGCCGGCTGTGTGCTGTCAGAATCTCGACAAAGCGGCTCATGTGCGTCCCTTTGTAGTAACGTGGCAGGTTGACATACATGCTGATCTCGGCAACCGTTTGCTGCTTTCCCATGTCTTTATCACGGACGGTAATGGGATAACGTATGCCTTTCACACCCACCTGATCAATGTCTATGTTCCTATAATCTTTATGGTTTTGTATGTCTTTCATGACCGTCTCCCATTGGTTTCCAGAGTAGTTTCCGAGTATCTTATCTTACCTTCAAAGTCAATAGAAACATCATGTAAATAGCCATGAGCTGGAATGCAGAGGTTACTCCAGAAAATCTTTTAACTTTTCGCGAAGTGAATCTGGCCACTCATTGTCTAATAAAAAGGCGTTTACTTCCTCTTTTGAGAGCTGTTCCACGATTTCTTTTGGGAGATTCCTCAATGCCTCCATTCTCTCCGGGTCCGGTTTTCCCTTTTGGCTGCCTTTCCCATCCATCATGTGTTCTCCTGCAATTGTTTATTAAGTGCCCTGCACATAGAGCTACCCACAGGGGAAAGCAGACAATATGATTCAATAAATGGTAGGTGTCAATTGAACCAGTTTGAAAAGGTCCCGTTGTATCCAATTTCAGCGCGGTGCCATCGGAAAGCGCCGAAAATATGTTCAAAATTAATGAAGAGCTTACACTGAAGTGTCGCTTCCCCGGGATAGTCGGTGAGCAGGAGGCCTTTGGGAGGGTTCAGGATATTCAAAAAAAAGATGATGGAATTGCTATTGGCATCCAATTCTCAGATACCGTGTGGTGGGTTCCGCCATATGGGTAGTGAAAACTATTTTGTCGGTAATCCGGCCCCCTCGGAAAACATGAATCGTCTCATGCTGATATTCATAAGAAGACCCATGGCGCCCATGGTTGAAACCAGGGATGACCCGCCGTAGCTGAAAAGCACGAGAGGAATGCCTACCACGGGCAGCAGGCCTGTAACCATTCCCACGTTTATCACAACCTGCCAGAAGATGATGGCCACAACCCCGACGGCCACAAGAGAGCCGAATTTGTTTTTTGCAGCCTTTGCAATGTTAAGACACCACAGAATCAAGAACAGGTAGACCAACAGAAGGAGCACAGAGACAACAAATCCCCATTCTTCGGCAAGCACCGAGAAGGCAAAATCGGTGTGCTGTTCCGGCAAGAAGTGCAAATTGGTTTGTGTGCCCTGCAAAAACCCCTTTCCCCAGAATTGGCCGGATCCGATCGCAATTTTGGATTGATTGATGTGATATCCGGCTCCGAGAGGGTCCATATCGGGTCTGAGAAAAGTGAGAATTCGAGTCTGCTGGTAAGGTTTCAACCTGAGCCATATGAAAGGAGACACAGCCAGGGCCGGCACAGCCAGAATTGCCACGGATTTCCAGTTTACTTTGACAAAAAGAACCATGGTAAGGGCTGCCACCACCAGATGCAGGGTGGTGCCGAGATCAGGTTGCCTGAGGATCAGAATAGCCGGAACCCCAATCAATGCAAGTGGCTGCAACAAATTTCTCCAGCTATATCCCTGAAAGTTGTCTCCGTCGCTGAAAAATTTGGCGAGAACCAGCACAACAGCAATCTTTGCCGCCTCTGACACCTGAAAGGAGACAGGCCCCAGACTAAGCCACCGCTGAGATCCGGATGTGGCCTTACCAACGAAAAGCACGAGGATCAGAAGCGCGACCGAGATAAAGTATACGGGATAGGCGAGCTGTTCCAGGATAGAGTAATCAAAGGTTGTCATTAACAGCAAGATGACAAATCCAATCAGGTACCAGTATATCTGTTTGAAAAAGACCTGGGAACCGCCCACATCTCGAATTTGATAGGTTGCGCTATAGAGATTGAAGATGCTGATAGCTGCCAGAAGCAGCAGTAGCAAGAGTAAAATCCAATCCCAGTTTTCGATGAGTCTTCGGTCAAACATGGTTCGTTCTTAGGTTAAAGGTATAAACAGTTAGATAGTGCCCATCCATAAATGGTCTTTTTGTCCAATATCTGCGTTATGCTCAAAAAATAATCCTCGGAATATCAACTATATGCCTGCGGTTATTTTTTTCGCATACCTTGATCTTGAACAAAAATCCTCATTTCCGGATGGACACTAGACAGTTTTGAAACTGTTTCAGAAGTCTTCAAGATAAACCTCAATCATATCTTTTGCTATGTGCGCGGCTGCGCTTCCCCCGTGTCCACCATGTTCAATAACAATGGCCAGTGCAATTCTTGGTCTTTCCACCGGGGCCACGGCAACAAACCACGCATGATCCCTGTGATGGATGGGGATTTCATCTTCGCTGCCATCCTGCGCGTCTCTTTTCTTCATGGCAACAACCTGGGCTGTTCCGGTTTTACCGGCAACCGTAATGTCTTCCATCCGCGCCCGCGACCCGGTGCCGTGCGGTTCATTAACCACGCCGATAAGAGCGTTTTTAACAATCTCAAAGTACTCTTGACGGATATTTATCCTTCCTGCAACTTTCGGAGTAAATTCATAATTTTTATCAATTTCGGACTTGCCCACCCACTTGGTTACCTGAGGCCTGTATAAAATGCCACCGTTAAAAACCGATGCAACCATGGTTGCCATCTGGATCGGCGTTACCAGTAAAAAACTTTGCCCGATAGACGTGGAGATGGTCTCGCCTTCCTGCCATGGCACACCCAGTTTCTTGAGTTTCCAGGCCCTGGTAGGGACAAGGCCCTCTTTTTCCTGCCCAGCATCAAACCCCGCCATTTTTCCAAGCCCGAATTTTCTTGCGTAGTAGGCGATAGTGTCAACGCCCAGT
>JAFDJF010000228.1 GCA_019307645.1 Deltaproteobacteria bacterium | reverse complement strand
TGGCTCGGCGCCAGAACGCCGACCACCCTCATTTTGAGTGGGTAAACTCCGGCCAGGTCGAACAGGTTCTCCGGCGAAGAGACCAGGCTTTCACGCGGTTCCAGACCGAGTTCAACAGCGACCTTGGCGCCAAGTACGCAATCACCGAGCAGGGTCAAGGATTGACCCTTTTCGATCGTCAACCCTCGAAAATCGAAGTAATCGAAGGTCGTGCCGACGATTGGGTGACCGCGAGTCTGAAAACGCACATAGAGCGGAATCGGTAAGGCGAGCTCGGTATCATAGATTCGGTCGGCCGCCGCCATGGTCATCAGTTCCGGGACTTCGTCGTCGAAATAGAGGCTGTTCATGGCCAGGTCGAGGGCGCTCCCTTTGGCTCCGACCAAAAGGGGCGTCGATTCGGCCCGCGCCAGCAATTGCCGTTCACTTTCGGAAAACAGGATCTCCAGAGAAAGCGGCAACACGGCGATCAGGGTGATGCTCGTCACCAGGATAATGGTTTTGATCCTGTTGAAGCGGATGTACTGCCAGGCGAGGTAGAGGCTGTCGATCATGACGTGCCCCCTGTCCTGAAATCCTGAAAATCGATAACCCGGTCGAACCGGGGCAGCAGTTCATGATCATGCGTGACCGCCACCAAAGTCGATCCGTGGGCCGCGACACTCTCGAACAGCAGATCGAGGATGCGGGTTTTGTTGTCCGGGTCGAGGTTGCCGGTCGCTTCATCGGCGAGGATCAGGTCCGGGTTAGGTAGCAAGGCGCGACAGATGGCGGTGCGCTGTTTTTCTCCCTGGGAGAGTTCACCGGGGTGTCTCTTCAGATGATCGGCGATACCCATCTGGTCAGACAGGTGGATGGCCCTTTGCCGCACTTCACCGGTTAATTTCAGCGCATCGGTAATCCGATAGGAGTGCAGGATGTTATCCAATATGCTGAGGTAGTCGAGCAGTTCGAAATCCTGAAACACGAAGCCGATATTCCGGATACGAAAATCCCGCCGGTCAGCATCGTGCAGGTCGCTGACTGCTGTCTCTCCAACCTGAATGGAACCCGACATTGGGGTCAGGATTCCCGCCAGTAGGTTGAGCAGAGTGGTTTTCCCGGATCCACTCGGGCCGACCACGGCCACCTTCTCACCTGCCTTGACAGCGAAATGGGCAATCGAAAGGTGAAAACTGCTGTCGGGATACTGAAACTTCAGTGATTCTGTGTGTATCGTTGTTTTTCCAGAAATCAAAACAGCCGCTTCTCCTCCAGCAATTCGAGGTCAATGATCTTCCATGCACCAGCCACCGGCTTAATGGTGACGATAGCATCGTAATGGTTCTGACGGCTATGGATATGCCCCCAGTGACCGACCAGCCCAAGAGCCGTCCATTGCGCCCTGAGATCGAGGGCTCCGTCACGTCGGGTCGATTTGCTGACCATTACGTCTTCGACGGCGACTACCTCAACCTTGGCCTGAGCTCCGCCGGCCTGTTCGACCACCAACGACTTGCGCTGTTGCAGATAAAGGTCGGCCAGCAGGTCACCACTGATTGAGATGGCCAATTTATCATATACGTCTTCCTCGTCACGAAAGTCGAAAGCACGGTAGACATTTTTCATAAGGCTATTGAGGATCGCCCGGCCGTCTTTCGCAGAGAACTGGCTGGCCCGGGCGCTGCCGCCGACCGGAACCTGGAAAACCGGAATCAACACCAGTGCACCGATCAACAGCAGACCGATCAGGCCGAATAGCGGTCTGACTGAATCACCATGCTTCTTACGTCGCAGGACACTCCAGCTTATGGGAAGCAGTAAGACGGTGCAGACCAAACTTACGAGCGGTACCGGCACCCCGCGATGCTGGTCGGCGACATTGATCTTTTGGACGGTGGGGATGGTGTAGGTCTTCAGGTAATTGGTCCATTTCAGGACATTATCGTCAGGGGTCAAGTCATAGGGGAAAGGCCCTGCCGGATCTGTCATGCGCGCGGTTACCTTTTGCACCCGTTCCGAGAAGAGCTCCCAGGTTGTGGTTACCTCTTGAGGTATCCCGTCGGTCAGATAGGTGACTATCACCCCGACCATAGCTGAGTTGAGTGGCACTTGCTCCGGGATTTCTATGAATCTACTTCGCTGCAGCGAAGATTCTACGAAGGCGGTCTTGTCGAGGATCGGTTTGAGCCGCTGACCGTCGATGCGAAGATTTTCCCGTTCCATGAAAAACTGCCCGATCTGCTCACGGATGCGATTGAATTCATCCAGTTCGATATACACATCGCCGCGCAGGTCAAAATCGATCCAGTTCATCATGTCCTTGACCCGCACCAATATCTCGTTGCGCACCTCAAAAGGTTCAATGTAGAGAAAAGTCCGCATCCCGGTACCGATTTTACGTCGCAACGGTTTCTTGTCGAATTCGGAATACCACGGGTCGTCCCAGTCGAGATTGAGGGTGCTCCCTTTCGAGAGGATGCGAAAGTCGACTACCGTCACCCCCTGGTGGTTGCAGATGAAACCGATGCTGGATTTTGGCAGCCCGTTGTCGCTTTGCGGAGGGATGAATGTCAGCGACTTTGGCTTGCCTTCAAAGGGATAGATTAGCTCAGCATAAAGGACCCGTTTGTCTGCGGGCGGGCCGAGGATTGGTCGTCGGGTATAGGGGCTGATCATCCCGGCGAAGGGTGAAGGGCGCTCGACGCGGATTCGCGGCTCGACCAGGGCGAAATTGACAGGAAGTTTCTCGCCTTGGTCCGTGACTACCTGGAGAATCCGTTGGGCAAAGATCTGCTGGCGCTTCGCCAGGCTCGGACGACCGGGAAGTGGTTCGGAAAAGAAACCCTCCGGGATCAGTTCCTCGAAAATCATCAGGTCATCAACGAATACCTCCAGTTGAATCCGGACACGATCAGTCTCGACATAGATCTCGGCGATATTGCGGGCATTCTCGGCGCCAGAAAGGTTGATCCAGTCGGCATGGCTGGCAGAGGGGAGCAATACGAGAATTGTAAAAAGACAAAAAAACATTCTACAGAATATAACCATGAATCGCATCAACCTTCTAAGGCATTAAAATAAGGGTCTGTTAGTGAACTTTGGGGGGCAAGAAATACATGGCTCTCTCTTTGGGCCTACTGATATACAAGCAGAAACATTACTTTATGTATGTATCAAATATTCTTACGTAATATAGGAATAAGTAATAACAGGACATTTGATAATTTGGTGGCCCATGAATTCCGTAATTTTTATAAAATTGCGACTTATCGGACACTGGCTAACAGTTGGTATAAGCTGCGGGGTAGCGCACCGGCGCTATCCCCGTCAGCTTGGTTGCTTTATTTGCCAGCAATTGCTGCTCGCATAACTGAAGCAATACTTAATTTTGCTTCTCGTTGAGTCCATACTTCTTGTTGATCTCGTCATACGTGGGCTGAATCACGTCCTTCATGTCGTATTTGCCGCCCCCTATAAATTCCGAATAAGGAATCCTGAGACTTGGATCGGGAACCTGCGGCTTCTCGGAGGCCGGAGGCGGCCAGACGTCTTCATCATAAATTGCCATCCGCACGCGAATATCGTCCTTGGTGATGTTCCACACCATGTAGTCCTCGGCGAGACTCAGCGGCCCGTCGTAGGTTGTCCGGACACGATCATTAATCGCGGCTGTGGTGTCGAAATCTTTGAAGAAGTGATAGGCCACGGCCATCCGTGGCTTGACGAGCGACATCATCTTGCCAAACGCTTCAGGGGCGGTGTGGACCTGGGTGGCCACCGATAAAGCGCCTTCTGGTGTGAATTTAAACTTTTCAATCATGTCCGACACAGTGACGAAGCACTCGTGAATCGCCAGATCGGCATCCTTTGCATACTTCGCATACCACTTGTTTGGATAGGTGTCGCCTCCGAACACGAATTTGAGACCGTTCCACTCGAGGATGAAACTCACAGGGCCGTCCAGGGAGTGGATGGCCGGGATGGACCGGATCGTTACGCCGTTCTCCTGATAGATGATCTCATTCACGCCCTTGTAGTCAAACTCGGTAACATCAAAAGGTTGGTATCCACGCGGATCGGTTATTCCTTTGCGGCCGTCGAGGTCCCAGGTAAGCGCTTTGAACAAGTGATCCAGCGCGTACTTCGTACCTCTTTCCGGTGTATCACCTTTCGGTCCCCAAACGCGTAGCGGTTTCTGGCGTCCAGCCAGCGCGCCACCGACAAACAACGCATCCAGATCACCAAAGTGATCGGTATGCAGATGACTCAAAAAGACCTTGTCGAGGTAATTGTAGGGGATCTGCATGGCTGCGATACGCTCTGCCGATCCGGTCCCGATATCGAAGATAAACTTGTCGCCGTTCCCAAGTTCGAGCAGCCAGCAAGACGCCGCCTGTTTCGGACGAGCCGTGGGCATACCGGTGCCACAGGCAATCAACCGCATTTCGTTAGGCCCGAGGTCCTCGCTGTTGGGCGCGTAGAAATCACGAGCACGCGCATTCACTGGTGACACTTTTGGCGGGTTTTCAGCTGCAATCGATTCGTCTATAAGCCCTCCAGTAAAGGCAAGTGAGACCGATAGCATCATGGAAATTGCAAGAAATGAATTGGTGATCCTTTTGCTAATCATTTTCTCCTCCTGTTTTATGATTAAGATGAATTACACCTGTTTGATATATCGTTTTCATCGATTAATCCCCCTCTAACTTGCGTTGCGATTCAACATAGTTGCTTGCCAAAAGTCTGTCAGATTATATTCCATACTGTTTGGTATGTTTTATGTTGACATAAGGACCACTTTGTGTCAATACTTTTTAGTATGGGGATAGACAAAAAGAAGAAACAGAAAAAAAACCTCACTAGAAAAAAGTGGCTTGAGTATGCCTTGGAGATCCTTATCAAGGAGGGCAATACTAAGCTGCGCATTGATCATCTGGTGCGGTGCATGGGGGTTACCAAGGGTAGTTTTTACTGGCATTTCAAAGACCGTGATGATTTCATCCTCAGCCTTATCGAATACTGGGCTGATGTTTCCAGCCTTGGCGTTGTTGAACATATGAAACAGATACAGGGCAGCGCAGAGGAACGTTTACTTGAACTGATGCAGTTAATCGTTATCAACGATTTGGCACGATATGACATTGCCGTCAGGGCATGGGCACTGATGGAACCCGGGGTGGCGCATTTCGTGGAGGAAACGGATAAATGGCGGCACCTATCATGCCATGGAGCACGGACTACTGATCAAAAAAACAAAAGAAGAGCGACTCGAACTGCTTCAGTTGCGGCACGCCATGTTCACACGTCCCGTGACCACTGGCTGAACCGGGTTGTACTTTGGTGAGAAGGCCTTGCAGGATTGATTCAGATAAAAAGGTTGGTAATATACTGTGCTCTATAGCCTGATCTCCGGATTATTCAGAAACAGTATGTACAGGAGGAAATGAGCGTGAAAATCAAATCGCTGAAAAAAGCAGTGCTTCCTATCTGTCTGTCGATATTTATCGCAGGTCAGGCAATGGCTGCAGACACAAAATCCTCAGATGATGAATGGCATTTTTCGTTTACGCCCCTCTTTCTCTGGGTAATGCATGTTAGCGGGACTTCCCAGATCGGGCCGGAGAGTCTTCCTTTGAGTATCGATTTCGGCGATGTTTTGGATAATCTGTCTGCAGTTTTCACCGTTCATTTTGAAGCACAAAAAAGAGACTGGACTTTTTTTGCAGAGTATCAATATGTAAAACTTGATCCTTCTTTCGAAATCTCTCCGGTAGCAAATGCGGACCTGGATTATCAGAGCCAGCTGGGTGAATTAGGTGTTGCCTACAAGGTAGCCACATTCGGCATAAACGATCTTCAAGTGTTAGCCGGTACCCGTTATACTCGCCAGGATATACAGGTAAACCTGAACCCCGGACCTGTGCTTGCAGATGTTACTGAAATCTGGTGGGACGGCTTTGCCGGTCTGCGCATCTTTACACATATCTCCGACAGCTGGACGTTCATCGGCCGGGCTGATATTGGCGGCGGTGGATCAGATTTTGTCTGGAACCTTGTCGGCATGTTTGATTATCAGTTCAAGGACTGGGGTTCGGTCTTTTTTGGCTACCGTTGGCTGGATTACGACTACGAAAGCGGCAGTGGCTTTGATCACTACGCCTATGATGCCACGCAGAGTGGCCCATTGGGCGGTCTG
>JAFDJF010000227.1 GCA_019307645.1 Deltaproteobacteria bacterium | reverse complement strand
GCCTTAGCAATTGTGATTCGCTGGATCTGGTTTGTGCCCTCGTAGATCTGAAGGACCTTTGCATCGCGCATAAATCTCTCAATGGGGTATTCAGAAGTGTATCCTCTAAAACCAAAGATCTGCATGGCTTCGATGCAAACCTCCATGGCCACATCTGTGGCAAAATATTTGGCCATGGATGAAAATTTGCCGGTGTCGGAATGGGCGGCATCGGCCAAAAAGGCAGCCTGATACACAAGCTGCCTGGCGCTTTCGATTTTAATGGCCATGTCTGCCAGTTTATATTTAATTATCTCGAATGAAGGCGTAAGCCGTGTTTTATTGTCCCGTGCGTATTCCACGGTATGTTCAAAGACCCCCGCAGCCAGACCGACACCCTGAGCCCCGATAAGAGGACGGGTGAAGCTCAGCATTCCCATTGCAAGTCCAACGCCGGCCCCCTCTTCACCCAGACGTTTCTCCAAAGGGATTTTGCAGTCTTCAAATATCAGGTCGCCTGTGTGAGAACCGCGCGTCCCCATCTTACGTTCCATTTTTCCGATAGATAGGCCCGGAGTATCCGCATCAAGTATAAAGCCGCTGACCCCCTCTTTGCCCGGGGCGGTTCGTGCCAGCAGGGAGTAGACGGATGCTATGCCGGCATTGGAAATGAAGCACTTTCTGCCGTTTACTTCATAGTGATCAGACTTTCGTACGGCGCTTGTTCGCAGTGAGTGGAGGTCAGAACCCGCCTCCGGTTCAGTAAAGGCGACACCTGTGATAAACTCTCCAGTTGCAACTTTTGGGAGGTAGGCCTTTTTCTGGTTTTCGTTCCCGCTGTTGAGTATCGGCAGGAGTCCGCCAATATTGACGCCTACCCACATGGCGGCTGAAGAGTCGACACGTGCCACCTGTTCCACTGCCAGACAGGTATCAAAAAGGCTGCAGCCCATGCCCCCATACTCTTTTGGCACGGCCAGGCCCAAAAGGCCAAACTCAGCGAATTTTCTTACAATATCCCGGGGATATAAGCCCTTTTTATCAATTTCGGCTGACATTGAATTCAGTTCAGCCCGGGCCAGTTGAAGGATTTTACTCGCGAATTCTTTTTGTTCATCTGTCAGTGAGAACTGCCGCATCTTTGGAAGCCTCACGATATATCTTTATAATAATAATGATGTCCCATTTTCGATTTTAGTCCTTTTTTGAAAAGGTATGAAGTTCCACTGAGACACTTTCCCGTTTGTGCATTTTTTCACTTTTACACATTCTTTCGGAAAAGGCAAACATTATTTATTCGCATGCAGACAATTTGGCTTGATTGTCATGAAAAATAATGCTTTAATCAGGTGAATTATGTCTTGATAGTCGGCTTTATCTCACAGGTGAAGCAGACAGTTTGTTCTTGACATGGTTTTAAAGAAAAAATAGAGTTTGCCGTTGATTTTTTTAAAATTTGAAGAATGGGGGCGCTATTATGAGTCAAAAAGAAAAGAGTTGGGAAGAATATTTAGAGAATTTTGAAGCGAGAAAAGCCGAAATTTTTGCCATGGGCGGAGAAAAAGCGGTTGCCAAACAGCATGAAAGAGGAAAGCTTACCGCCCGTGAGAGGATAGATCTGTTTTTTGATCCCGGAACCTTTCAAGAGGTTTATACTTTCATCAAACATAAGGAAGTTGATTTCGGCATGGACAAAAAAAAGATCCCTTCCGAAGGTGTGGTTACCGGGTTTGGAAAGGTTGACGGCCGGTATGTGTGTGTATGGTCTCAGGATTTTACATCCTCCGGCGGCACCATGTCTGACTTTCACGGCATGAAGGCCTCTAGCATTATCGTTGAACACGCAATGAAAATGCGAGTCCCTGTTGTAGGGATGATGGATTCCGGCGGTGCCAGACTTCAGGAGGGCATGCAGGCCGGTCACATGGGCTACGGCAGGATGCTGAACGCCCACACATATGCTTCCGGTTCCGTTCCCCAGATCGCCATGATGATGGGGCCCTGCGGGGGCGGTCAGGGTTATGTGCCTGCCATGAACGATCTTGTTCTCATGGTTAAAGGCCGGAGCAACATGTACATTGGCGGTCCTGCATTTGTAAAACAGAGTATTGGTGAAATCGCCACCATTGAAGAACTGGGCGGGAGCAGGATGCATACCAAGGTCACGGGGATATGCGACCTTGAGGTGGAGGATGATGAGATATGCATCGAGGAGACAAAGAAGATGCTCTCATACCTTCCTTCAAGCTTTGAATCAGAGCTCCCCATCATAAGCACGACAGACAAACCGGACAGGAAATTACCCCAGCTTCTGGATATCGTGCCGACCAATATGAGAAGGCCCTATGATATGAAGAAGGTCATCAGGGAGGTGGCTGATGAAGGGTCTTTCTATGAAATTAAAAGAGAGTATGCACCGAATCTGATTATCTGCTTTGCCCGGTTTAATGGGATTCCTGTTGGATTAATTGCCAATCAGCCCATGGTTAATGCAGGAGCCCTCGAGGTTGAAGCGGCAACCAAGATCGCCCGGTTTATCCGATTCTGTGATGCCTTTAACCTGCCTCTAATATTCCTGATTGACAATCCTGCCTATCTTGTGGGCACCGATCAGGAGAGAAGGGGTGTCATTAAACACGGGTGCAAGAATCTTCATGCCTATGCGGAAGCTACGGTTCCAAAAATCAGTGTTATTCTTCGCAAGGCATATGCCGGTGGGTACGCCGGGATGTCCACAAAGACCATGGGTGGGGATGTGGTCCTTGCGTGGCCTACGGCCGTTATTACCATTGTTGTTCCTGAGGCGGTAATCGATGTTATTTATCCTGCCGGGAAATACGATGAAGAATTCCGCAAGAAAGCCACTGAGGACTACTATGAAAAATATATCAATCCCTGGTTCTGCGCAGGTCGCGGCCTGATTGACAATGTCATCCGGCCTGAAGACACTAGGATTGAGATAATCAAACACCTTGAAGGATGGATGACCAAGACGACGATTGATATTCCGCCCAAGAAACACGGGAATATCTATCTGTAATCATTGCGCAGAAGTTTATAAGGGAAATGGGGCAATCTGTGCCATTTCCCTTTTTTGTCTCTGACACCTGCCTGCCACGGCGCAGCTCGTCAGAGCGTAGACGGGATACCTGACAGCCTTTCCAATTGAGTGTTTTCGCTCAATTGGGGTTTTACGGGAGCAGCAAACATGGAATTTATCGATGCACACCTGCATTTTGGGGGGAGAGAAGATGAGATTCTTGGCTGTCAGGACATTTATGTGAAGCTGAAAGCGCTTGGGCTCAGGAAAGTTTACCTGCTTTGCTTTACGACCTATGGGCTGGACTTTTCCCATATAATAAGGGTTGCGCCCTACCATGCCAGATCTCATTATCACCCGGATTTCATTGACTCCAATCCGCTTTTGCAAAAAGTAAGAGAAGAACTGGAAAGCGAGGACTTTATCGTTCCGTTCCTTGACTTTCGAATCATTCATGGTGATGTTGAATCCTGGCTTGAGCATTACATACCTTTTGGATACCAGGGTCTAAAAACGCTGTTTATCCCGGAATATGATGATTTTCTCCAGGTTGAAAGTCCTGCCGATATTCTCAAGACAACAAAATCTTCTTACCTTGACTGGCAGCAGAGGGTTATGGATTATGGCCAGCAAAACAGCCTGCCCCTGATTTGTCACCTTAATCTTCATAATCATTTTGAATATGCCACGGAATTCCTGTCAAATTTCCCACATCTTCAGATAAATTTCCCGCATCTTGGCTTCAGTAGAAAAAAGATGGGCCAACTCCTTGATAAATTCAGTAACTGCTACAGTGATATATCCGGATTGTATGACCATATTGAAAAAGACCCCAAAAGTTACTGTGACTATATTGAACACTACCAAGAAAGGGTAATGTTTGGGTCAGACTGCGCCTGGAATGAGGCCGAAAGGACCGAGGGGTATTTGCACCGGGTTGAAGGTCTCTCCCTGAACCCCGGATGCAGGCGGAAGCTGCTTCACGATGTGGCTTTGAAATTTTTGGGGAAGGAGAATCAGGGCTAGGATTTGATTTCTTCCGATTTCGGGTCTGCCAGGGCATCAAGACTTGCTGACACCACGATATGGCCTTTTTTCAAAGCCAGACCCGTAGGTTTTGCAGTTATAGACAGTTTTTCTCCATTCGGAAGAGGGATATCCAGATTCGGTTTGAATGGCAAGTCAAATTTGATCTGACGCAATTCAGCTGGAAGTTTATCGATAATATCAAATGTGAGGATGTCTATCCTGGTACCTTCAGGTTTGATGTAAAGCGTTATTTTAAGAGATTGAAGGGTGATCAAAACAGTTGACCCCGTCAGTGTGACCTTGAAGGAGCCGCGGAGGGGTTCAGTGTAACTGAATTTTTCTGCTTTCGCGCGGACATCGGCCCTGAATAGTGCAATGTCCTCGCGAATGTCAATTCTCAAGTTCCTGACAGACCATCTTAGGGTCACGCTCCACGGAATAACAGTCTTTTCCTTTCTGCACGGATACGGGATTTTAATACCAAGGGGAGTTTCCTGTGACCCTATTCCTATATAAGGAACCTTGATTGGTTTCGCTTCCCTGTGTTCCTCCCCTTCTATTGGGCCGGATTTTGCGAGGGCCGCGTTTATAAGTTTTTCATCGATAGTTGCTACAAGGTGTGCCATTTCCCCTCGATCAATATCCCGAGACCTTTGAAAAAGGCTCCCTTTTGCACCAACTCGGCGTCAGACTCAAATTTTAATCCTCGAAATACTCAATGTATTCCTACGGTTAAAATTTGAGTCTTTCTTGATTTGGCACAAAATTGAGCATTTTTAAAAAGTCTCACACCAGGGTTTTAAAGCTTCTCAATTCCTGTTTTGACGATTCCGTAAAAGGTCCATCTATCCCGCCATGGCGGGCTGACACCTTTCCGATTGAGTGTTTTCGCTCAATCGGGGTGTTACGAGTTCATCTGATCCGATTGCTCGATCTGCTCATCTATGTCGCCCAGTTCCGGTTGGATTTCGTCGAATTGTATGCCCAGGATGTAAACCTTTTTATCTACTTCCTGAACGCGGACGACTTTTCCCTGAACGGAGAAATTAAGTTCTTTTAGGCTGATTTCCATTTCCATGATGGAATCGATCTTTATATCCCGATAAACTTCCACACGTACTACGATCGGGCTGATATCCAGGGTCCTGCCCATTGAAACCGGAGAAGTTTGCTGTCCTTAGGCCTTGTTAATATATGATATAAGATAAAGCTTTTTGACCCTGGGATAACGTCTCTTTTCTATTTTGT
>JAFDJF010000798.1 GCA_019307645.1 Deltaproteobacteria bacterium | reverse complement strand
CTTTCGATCCACAATCCGGTCATGAACAGAAAGGACGCCGCCCTGCTTTTGTTGTTAGCAAGGACCTGTTCAACCGCAGCACAGGCTTGGCTATTGTATGTCCAGTTACAAACAAAGAGCGTGGCTTCCCCTTTCACGTGCCTATTCCGAAAGACAGTAAGCTGACGGGCTTCATTATGGTTGAGCAAGTTAAATCGGTCGACTTCCGTTCTCGTCGCGCTAAACGAATCGAACACGGTAATGATGAGCTGCTGTCAGACGTGCTTTCTATATTAGATGCCTGCATCTATTAACCGGCCAACAACGGCATTAAGGGCGACGGCAAAAAGCCGCCGTTGTTGGATTAAATCAGGAAACTTATTAACACTTAAATCAAGCCCGGTCCTCTCCGAAACCTTTTCCAGTTTTTCCATACAGAAAAATTGTTTGACAGTATTAAACCTATTTTTTAAAACGTTTTGAAGCTGTCTTTTTGCGACCGGCGAAACTTGTCTGCAAATGTAAAGACAAACCGAAAAAAATGAGGATCAAATGGCTTTCAGCATAGCGCTTATTATTATTTTGGGGTTAGGAGGCGATTATCTGTTTAAACGCCTGCAATTACCTGGCTTGATAGGCATGCTCATCGTCGGGGTTCTGGCCGGTCCTTTTGTATTGAATCTTATGTCACCGGAAATGATGAAAGTTTCCGGTGATTTTAGAAAAATAGCGCTGATTGTGATTTTGCTGCGGGCCGGATTTGAACTCCGCCGTGATGCTTTAAAACGGGTCGGACGCGCGGCGGTTATTATGAGTGCGGTGCCGGCTGTTTTTGAAATCGGCGGTGTGATGCTTGTGGCGCCCAAGCTGCTAAATATGACCTATCTTGAGGCCGCCATTCTTGGTTCCATATTGGCAGCAGTCTCTCCGGCTGTTGTTGTTCCCCTTATGATAGACTATATGGATCGAGGGCGAGGGGCTAAAAAGGGGATCCCCACTATGATCCTTGGGGCTTCTTCATTGGATGATGTTTTTGTTATCGTTCTGTTTACAGTATTTTTAGGCATGTACGGTGGAGAGCAGGGCAATATTTTTTTTCAGCTGGGTGCAATTCCCGTCTCTATCGTTCTTGGAATTATCGTTGGACTCATTCCAGGATATTTCTTATACCGCCTTTTTACGAAATATGACTGGCGTCCTCCAAAGCGGACGATGATGGTTATTGGTGTTGCCATTGTTCTTACCTGGCTGGAAGCAGTTTGCGAAGAACATGTACCCGTGGCAAGTCTTTTGGGCGCGTTATGGCAATCGGTTTTGTCATTTTGGAGAAATCCGAACCCATCGCACATATTATTTCTCAGAAACTAAAGAAACTATGGATTTTTGCTGAGCTTTTGCTCTTTGTACTGGTAGGGGCTCAGGTGAACATTCACGTGGCCTGGAAAGCAGGCCTGGCCGGAACCTTGGTTATCTTTATCGGACTTATCTTTAGAAGTGTCGGAACATATGTGTCACTTTTTGGAACTCCTTTTGATTGGAAAGAAAAACTCTTTTGTGTGGTGGCATATATTCCCAAAGCAACTGTCCAGGCTGCCATTGGGGCGCTGCCCCTTGCTGCCGGTGTAGCTTCAGGAGAGGTTATTCTGGCTGTAGCGGTTTTATCCATTCTCCTGACGGCGCCTATTGGAGCCATTGGCATCATGATTTTTGGTGAAAGAGTTCTAGATTACGGTGAACTTTCAATGTACAGATTCAAAGAACTGCGAAAAAAGCTGGGACTTCCTCATGTGGGTGAAAGGGTTAGAAGCAAATATTCTGGTAGAATATGGAAGGTAATCGAGCAAAAAGAGGTGTGGCTGGAAGAACCTGCGGCGGCAGGTAGTTCCGGGGGGGCTTCGAATTTAACACCGGCAATTTACTTGCGGTATTGGAGTGAAAGGAAAAGCAAGGAGGTAAACAAAGGCAGAACCCTGTCGTATCATTATACCCAGGAAGATCTATCCTTTCAGGATCACTGGGAAGTTCTTTATGACTGGTAATAAATTTCAATAGAAGGAGATTGTCATGGATTGTAAAGTGATTAAAACAGATCAAGCACCGGCTGCCATTGGACCGTATTCTCAGGGAATAGCGGTTACCCCATGGCTTTTTGTGAGTGGGCAACTCGGAATACAACCTGAAACAGGGGAATTTATAAGCTCTGATTTTGCGCCTCAGGCACGCCAGGCCTTGGAGAATCTTCGACAGATTGTGATGGCCGCAGGATGCGATCTTAACTGTGTGACGGCAGTCGATGTCTTTGTCACTAACATGGGGAATTTTGCAGAGTTCAACGAAATTTACACCGAATATTTCTCGGAGCACCGACCGGCCAGAGCCGTGGTGGAAGTGAGTGCCCTGCCCAAGGATGCTAAAGTGGAGATCAAGTGTGTTGCATATTGCGGGTCGATTTAAATGATTGATATGAAGTTACCCAAGATCGGCGATATAATAACCACAAAACAAGCATTAGAATTGTGCCGATATTTCGGACTGGATTATCTGGTTGAACGCATTGAATCCGATCCGCAAAAGTATAAAAATTGGAAGTTTGATGGATGTTCAGGTTTGCCGGATGAAGTAATGGGTTTCTTTACAGGCTGTAAATGGGAGGACATCACTTATAGATGCTGTTTGCCGCACGACCTTTGCTACGGTTATGGGGAGCAAGGAAATGATATCGAGAGAAAGCGGGTGGACGTAAAATTTTACAGTGATTTAGTGACTAAGGCGGGTATAAGAAAATGGTGCGCATCTGCCTTTCTTGCAGCGGTTCGGGTAGGTGGAGCGGAAGAATTTGGCCTATCATTTTCATGGGGATTTGCTCATAAATAATTTGTAATACTTTAGCTTTTTGAAAATATTACCGCTTCAGGTATAATTAAATTTTTACTGAAAAACCACGCCCGTGGCGGATAAAACTCATGGATAATAACATAAAATTAAATTTTCTTAGCACAAAGCGCGCTGTCGTAAAGGTCGGCAGTGGAGTTCT
>JAFDJF010000226.1 GCA_019307645.1 Deltaproteobacteria bacterium | reverse complement strand
GAGCAGTTCCGGCAGCCGGGCTCACTCCGGTGGTCGGGGTCGTTCCGGTGGCAGGGGCGGACGTCGTTAAAGCGCCGGTCGAGGACACACGACCTGACGGCAATTCCTTCAAGGATTATTCCTCAGGCCTCCTGTTCCGCCGGATGAGACTCACTTATAATTTTGGGAGAGAACCATGACACTACCAGCCAACAAAACCAAGATCGTCTGCACCATTGGACCGGCGTCAGCGTCTCAGGAAATCCTTGAAAAATTGATCCGGGCAGGCATGAACATAGCCCGGCTCAATTTTTCCCACGGCGATTTTGCAAGTCATAAAAAAGTGATCGAGGATATCCGTGTTGCCGCCCGTACAACGGAGCGGCACGTGACAATTATGGCCGATCTTCCAGGCCCCAAGATGCGCATCGGCGAATTTGCGCAAGAACCTATCGAATTAGAATCCGGTGACCCGTTTACGCTGACCACCGAGGAGAGCGTGGGTGATAAAGGCCGGGCCTCTGTTACCTTCGACCGGCTGCCACAGGCAGTTAATCCGGGAGACAAGCTGTTTCTCAACGACGGTCTTATAGAACTCGAAGTCGTTAGGGTAGAGGGTAGTGAGGTTCACTGCCGGGTCCTTGTGGGCGGAAAACTGCGGTCCCGAAAAGGTCTTAATTTGCCCGGCATTGACCTTGGCATCAGCGCATTCACCGACCATGACCACAGCTGTTTGAAATTCGCTTTGGAACAGGGTGTTGATGCGGTTAGTCAGTCTTTTGTGGAGACAGCCGCAGACGTCACCGCAGTCCGTGACGCGGCGGCAGTCCTGGGTCACAAACCCTTTATCATCGCCAAAATAGAACGCGCAGGCGCGCTGGATCATATGGACGGCATCCTCCAGGTAGCAGACGGCATTATGGTGGCCCGTGGCGACCTTGGGGTGGAAATACCCATCGAGCAGATCGCCGCTGTTCAGAAACAGTTGATGCTTCAGGCAGTCAAGCTGGGCAAGCCTGTAATTACCGCCACGCAGATGCTTGAGTCCATGACAAACACCCGGCGCCCCACCCGTGCCGAGGCCACGGACGTGGCCAATGCCATACTCGACGGTACGGACTGTGTCATGCTTTCCGGTGAGTCAGCCATGGGAAAGTATCCTGTGGATGCCGCGCGCATGCTGGCCAAGATCGCTGCGGCCATTGAGCCGCATCGCACCAGTTACCGCCTGCAAGAGGAGTTGAGGACATATGGTCGCGACCGTAATGTGAGTGTGCCGGATCTGATCGCCCTGAGCGTCGAAACCACGCTGGCGCGTTCATCTCCGGCGACCGTAATCATCCCCACCCTGAGCGGTGCAACTGCAAGAAGCATCGCGCGCTTCAGGCTTCCGGTGTGGATAACCTCCGTCAGTCCGGACAAAGCCGTATGTCAGGGGCTTCAATTTTCATACGGAGTATACCCGGTACATGAGCCCGAATACCCGGAGGACTGGAATAAGTTTGCCCGGGACTGGCTCCGATCACAAGGGATGACGGAGCGTCTTGTCGTTCTGACTGAGGGCCCATCCCCAATGCATCCGGAGGCAAACCACCGCATGGAAATTATTGATTTTGGCCGCACGTCGGACGAGTAGCGTTCTGTATATTTTGTAAACAGCACCGCAGGAATAATAAAAAGGTAGACTATGATGAAACTGAGCGATGAAATTTCAGAGAGAAGCCGGGAGATCAAAGAGCCAACGAAAATAACCCGAATCCGGTACAATCCGGAACCGGATTTCACAAAACCGCTTCTTGTGATTCCGCCTGAAAGAATGGAACATATGTTTGCGCGGCTTTCCTTCCTATACGGCGAAGCTGAAGCAGAAAGGGTAATGCCCGAGTTGGAACGAATTCTCAAAGTTCACCACGCGCATAAACCCCGGGGGTTGATTGAGGCGGAAAAAGATTTTGATCCAAAAGAACGGTTTACTGAAAAAGATATGGTTTTAATCACCTATGGTGACATGATCCACGGCAAAGGAAGTACGCCCCTTGCTACGCTACACAATTTCGTGAATGCTTACAATCGTGGCGCAATCAATACCCTGCACATTCTTCCCTTCTTCCCCTATTCTTCTGACAGAGGCTTTGCAGTCGTCGACTTTAAAACCGTAGACCCGAATCTGGGAAGCTGGGACGATATCCTTAATATGGCAGCCGATTACGATCTTATGTTTGACGGCGTGATGAACCATTGTTCATCTGGATCACGGATGTTCAGGGAGTTCCTGAGGGGGAATCCTCTCTTTAAAAACTTTTTCGTTTCCTATGAATCACCCGATGAACTGACCCCTGATCAGCGAAGTAAAATTTTTCGGCCCCGTACTTCTGATATCCTAACGAAATTTAATACGATCGACGGTCCCAGGTATGTGTGGACCACATTCTCCGAAGATCAGATCGACATCAATTTCAGGAACCCACACGCCCTGATGGCTGTCATCGAAGGCCTGCTTTTTTATGTGCGTAGAGGCGCTGACATTATTCGTCTGGATGCCGTGACTTATATTTGGGCAGAACCGGGAACCGACTGTGTTCATTTGCCCGAAACCCATGAAATCGCGAAACTCCTGCGCGATGTGATGGATACTGTCGCCCCAACCGTAGCCGTGATTACAGAGACGAATGTCCCCCATGATGACAATGTCTCCTATTTCGGAAACGGCTATGACGAAGCCCACATGGTATACAACTTTGCATTGCCACCGCTTGTCCTTCATACCTTCTACAAAGAAGATGCCACCGCCCTTTCCAAGTGGGCGCATAATCTGAAAGTCGATTCTGACACAGCCACCTTCTTTAACATGCTGGACACCCACGACGGGATCGGACTCATGGGGGTAAAAGAAATTCTTTCAAAGGAAGATATCGATTTTATCATTCATAGTGCAAAAGAGCACGGTGCACACATCTCTTACAAGATGACCGAAGACATGACAGAAGAACCTTATGAAATCAACTCAACCTGGTGGAGCGCCATCAATGCTGACAATAGCGACGAAGATGTTTTCCTTCAGGTCAGACGGTATATTGCGTCAAGGAGCATTGCGCTTGTTCTTCAAGGTGTGCCGGCTGTATACGCCCACGGCGCCCTCGGAACCCCTAACGACCACGAACTTGTTAAAAAGACAAAGCACAATAGAGACATCAACCGGGGGACGATCGACAGTGCGAGCCCACAATTTTCCTTTAAAGACCCCAACTCCAAACTTTCGCTCCTTCGTCGTGATGGAAGCAAACTTAATCTCACCCGCACGGGAAACCGCGCCTTCCATCCTCATGGGGACCAGCGTGTCTTGATGATTTCACCGCATGTTTTTACTGTTTTAAGGACATCCCCTGAAAAGGACCAACGCATCCTGACCGTGACAAACGTCACCAACCGCGCTTGCAGTGTGGAGATACCGATTCATGACCTGAAAATTGAGGAAACACGATGGGTTGACCTTTTGACTGAAAAGGAATGGATGGCGGAAGGGAAAAAACTGCTCGTCCACTTACAACCGTACGATGTTATCTGGCTGACTCCTTCAAGTGACTGTCGGGAATGAGTCAACTATGCGGCTGTATGTAATAAAAAGGGCGTTAACATATCCGCTGTTTGTCGTCGTCGCCGCCCTTATAATCAATGGCTGTGCGATGCTCCCGTCCCCGCCGCCAACCCCCGATGTCTATTCACTCCCCCCGGCGGAATCCGGCGTGCTTGCAGAGGTCTCTTTGAGGGTCAGCGACGTCCATGGGCCGGAAGAGTCGGGGTTTCTACTTCTTACACGTAACGATGAGGCATTGAAATGGCGCCTGGCCCTTATCGACCACGCGGTTTCCTCTATCGATGCCCAGTATTTTATCTGGCAGAACGACGAGGCCGGCAATTTTCTTTTTGATCGTCTGCTCAAGGCTGCCCAACGCGGGGTACGCGTGCGTCTGCTTGTGGATGACCTGCTTTTTGCCCCCAAAGACCGTACGATTGCCGCCATTTGCAGGCATCCGAACATCGAAATAAAGATCTTTAATCCCGGCAGGGTCCGAGACAGCACCCTGGGGGCTTATGGCGAATTTCTGCTCTACTTCAGAGAGCTGAACCGCCGAATGCACAATAAACTCTTCGTTGTCGATAATCGGCTGGCCATTGTCGGCGGGCGCAATATCGGTAACGCGTACTTCGGTCTCAGCGAGAAGTACAATTTTCAGGATCTCGATGTGCTTGTGGTCGGCCCGGTAATTGAGGAGATCTCCCATGCCTTCGATGAATACTGGAACGTAGATCTCTCCTATCCGGGCAGTGCCACGTCCAGTAAGGCAACAATTGAGGAATTGCAGGCCCTTCGCCAACGGATCGATGAATATTTGATAAGCCATCGTGATGTTCTTGCTTCTTATCCCATGGAGCCTGTAGACTGGAAGGAGTCGCTGGCTCAGCTCCCCTCACTTATGGAAGTGGGCGAGGCTCATTTTCTTCAGGATGTTCCGATGACCTTTGACGGTGAGGAACATCGACTTGCGGATATGCTCATCCATCTGGCCGAGCCGAATCACAAGGAACTCATCATCATCACGCCTTATCTCATCCCAATAGGAGATTTTTTAAAGAACGTTGCTCGGCTGTCGTCAGAGGGTGTAAAGATCAAGATTCTCACCGGATCAATGGGAGCAAACAATCACACCGTTACCCATAGCCATTATAAGAAATACCGCCGGCGTATCCTCGCGACCGGCGCTGAACTCTATGAGTTTCGTCATGACCCGTCATCTGCTGTGCGTGCCGTATCAGATGTGCCGCCGATCCATTCGGGATTCATATCCTTGCATATTAAGGCAATTGTGGGTGACAGAAAGAGATGTTTTGTGGGCTCCCTCAACCTCGACCCTCGCGCCCTCAGAATCAACACCGAAAATGGCCTCTATATACAGTCTCCGGGACTTAGCAAACAGCTGGCTGAACATTTCGATACCCTGATGACACCGGAAAATGCCTGGCGCGTCTACCTGGATATGAACGATAAAATTCGCTGGAAATCCAGCGCCGGCAATGTTTCGCGTCAGCCGGCCCGCAGTTTCCGGCAACGCATCGCGGATTTCTTTTTCCGTCTGCTCCCCATAGAGAGCCAGTTGTAAAGAAAGCATCCTTCCACCTTGCCCTTTTCCCTCCTGTTCAGATAGAAATCAATGTCCCGAAGAAAACATATAACGGCATATTTTGGCCAAAAAATTTAGCAATGCCCCGCAAGTGACTGAAATAAAATATAATTTGCACTATTAATTTCAGAAAATACACGGAAAAAACTGTTTTTGATAACCCTGAGTTAACCGGAGGCAGTCGAACAAAATACTACACATAGTGGTATTTTGTTAAGATACAACAACATATCGTATTTTTTTCTTGAAATGCCCTTTTTTCTTCGATATAATAGCACATCAACATAAATGGTTTTATCGAACTTCCGAAAAGATGCAAAAACCGTTATCTTGCTGGAGGAATAATGGTCGCATTAATTCCAAATATCAGTGAACGGAAACAGGCTGAAACGGAAGCGGCTGCGGTTAGCCAGGATAAAGTGCCCAGGCAGTCATTTATCGGAAAGACCATTTTGGACCTGGCCGGAGGAATTGCCCATGATTTTAACAATCTCCTGTATCCCATTATCGGATACACCGAGATGACCATAAACGATATGCCTGAAGACAGCCCGGCCCGGAGCAATCTGGAGGAAGTGCTTAAGGCGGCCGACCGGGCTCGGGATCTGATCCGGCAGTTCCTAACCTTCAACTGCCATGGTGAGGACCGTCCGAACCCGCTGCAGGTTCAGCTTATTATAAAGGAAACGCTGAAATTCCTCAGGGCCTCGCAGCCGCCTACCATTGAAATATGTGAGAATATAGTTGAAGAATGCGGTTCGGTCCTGGCTGATCCAACCCAGATACACAGGATAATTATGAACCTGTGCACAAACGCGTGCCATGCCATGCGGCAGACCGGGGGGATCCTGAAAGTGTCCCTGTCCGAAATCGATTTCGGGCCTGAGACTTCAACCGGCATGGGTCTGGATCCGGGCGTGTATCTTCGCTTAACAGTGAGCGACACAGGCCAGGGAATCGATAGCGCCGTTATTCATCGGATATTTGACCCATTTTTTACGACCAAAAAAGAAAACAAGGGCGCCGGACTGGGTCTTTTTGTTGTCCTTGGAATTGTCAGAGGTTATGGTGGAAATATCAGCGTTTCCAGTG
>JAFDJF010000797.1 GCA_019307645.1 Deltaproteobacteria bacterium | reverse complement strand
TTCATTGTGCTGTTGGCACGTTCTGAAGCTGAACGGAATTTTTTTAATAAGGTTGTAGCGTTTTGATCCCCTGGGGATTTCATTAATCAGCCGGGGATGCTCTTTGACATACATATGCTTTGCGAAACCATTTCGGTTTTTGATGTGCGGGCATATGGCGATATTGTATTGATTGTTCAGGTTATCCATGGCTTTTGGCCTGAGTTTTAGACACTGTTTAAAACAACAGAATGTCAGGCGCTGATGTTTTTTATCAAAGCCATTTGGACGGGCTAACAAGCCGCAGGGAGCAAAAGGCCAGCCCTTTTGATCATACCCTCTATCAATGAGGGCTTGTTTGGACAGATTTTCTCTTCTGGGGTTGTAGTCGATAATGGGTATGGAGCCTTTGCCACGGATATAGTCATAGTTTTTTATGATATCATATTTGGCATCGGCAATATCGATTTTCACCTGGTTTGCCGTAGCGCAATGGTGTTTGGAGATTTGGTCATTATTGGTGATGATTTGGCTTCCTTCATCAGCATTTCCCGAGATATTTATTACCGCGACCGGCAATTCGATTTTCAAATGAACTTCTACCGATGTAGACAAAACGAGATTATAGCCGAAGATTTTTTGTATTTTATCTGGATTTTGGGGGTCACGCGGACTCCGATTCTTGCATCGGTGTCTTTTGGCCTCCGGCTCGTAGAGAAGAGCCTACGCCTCGGAGAGGAGTTTTGGACAACTGATAGTTATGGTTCCATCATCAAGGTTAATACTGGATACGTTAGAACGTAAGGTATTTATGCACAGTTGCTGGTTAGCGAGTTCTTCCTCAACTCCGAATAGTATAGCGGTATTTTTTTGTTCGTCGTTTGGTTCACCATCAGCGAATGCGAGCCTGAAAGCAAAGAGTTCGATTTTTGGTTTTTTTATTTCATTTCCTTTTTTATCTTTTTCCGGGAATCTGTCAGAGGGGCACTCAGTGTAGACGCGCACTTCTGATCCGAGACTATTCTGTGCCAAATTGTTAAGGCGATATAGGATACGGTTTTTTACTTTACCAACGACATTTTCGGCAGTGATGCAACTGCATTGATCGCAGAAGTAAGTGCAACCTTTATATCGCGCCCATGTGGGATAGAGGGTACCGTCATGGGCCAGGATTTTGAAAGTAATCATTTCAAGTTGGTGAAAGATATGGACAAGGACATGGAAGATTTCATTATAGAGTTTTTCACCTAATCGAGCTCTAAAAATGGAGAAAGTGCCTTCGCAAGGAATATTGTCTTCAGATATGCCGGCATGTGTTCGATAGCATCTACCCCGGTCTTTGTCTCGAATCAGTTGCAGGAATTTGGCCATATTCTGATGTGCATCGACATAGCGAAACAAATCAAGCAAGAACAGACTTGGCGGATCGTAGCAAGGAGGGCCGTAAGGGGAATAGCAGTCAGCCACCAGCGACCGTATAAAGGAAAAGTCGATCAACGAGGTGAGCATTCGACACATTCCGCCTTTGATATCACCGTTTGGGAAGATCTTAACCCCGCCAGGGCGGGATTTTTTGAATCGGTAGCTTGAAAGCAGAAATAGATTCGGGAAAGGTTTTTGATGGGACAAGGAAATATTAAAGTTGATTTTGTTGAGTTTTTTGCTAACATTATTTTGTTGAGTTTTTTGCTAACATTATTGATGGTGAATTTTCTAATGGGGTTCACCAAACACCTCATGATCCGGGTGGAAGGTGCGACTTCTGCCCGGATTATCCTGTCAGTTTTTTTCTAAAGTTTTTCCTGAGCGTATACAGGTAAACGTCTTTTATTTTTCCATGGAACAAATGATCGTGTCCTTTTTTAGCCGTGCCTTTGGTTTGTCCGGTTAATATCCAGTTGGCGGCCTTATAACAGGTACCTTTGAATCGATTTTGTTCAACGAAAGTTTCCAGTAGATATAGCGGGTGGTTATAGATTTTAATCCAGTCATCAGAGATTCTTTTAGCGTTGAGCGCCAGGATTTTGGAGGCTAAGCATTTTACGGAAATCCAGGGTAAAATAAGGAAGCGGGTGTTATTGGCAACGAAGTGCAGATTATTTTCTTTGGTCTTTTTGTTCCAACCGACAAACGTCTCACGGGATTTGACAGACCATGCGGCAGAGCCCCAGCCAATACACGCAACAGGCCGGTGCTCGATAAAGGCAATGTATTTGAGGTGATTACCAACGATTTGACGAAAACCAAGATAGTGATGTTCCTGCACCAAACTGTTGTAAAGAGGTTCAAGTTTGGTGTTCCGCACCAGTTTAATTTTGACAGGTTCAAGGTCGAACAATTTGGT
>JAFDJF010000225.1 GCA_019307645.1 Deltaproteobacteria bacterium | reverse complement strand
CAAAGGTAGATGAAGACAAATGCACCCTCTGCGGAAAGTGTGCGGAAATATGCCAGTTCAAGGCTATTATTGTGATCGGAGAAACCGTTTTGCCGTTTCCCGAGATGTGCCATATCTGCGGCGGTTGTATGGAAGTCTGCCCGGAAAAGGCAATCACCGAAACCAGCCGTGAACTGGGCGTAATCGAGAAAGGGCACCGGGATGGCCTGGAGTTTGCACATGGAATATTAAGGGTCGGAGAGGCCATGTCGCCGCCCCTAATCAGAAAGGTCCGATCCTTTACCCGTCCCGACATGCTTACGATCATTGACGCACCGCCGGGAACCTCATGCCCGGTTATCGCCGCCATGAAGGGGGCGGATTTTGTGCTGATGGTAACAGAACCCACGCCATTCGGCCTGCACGATCTTAGGCTGGCTGTTGAGGCGGTTAAAATCCTTGATATACCGTGCGGACTGGTGATAAACCGCTCTGATATGGGAGATGACCAGGTAAGGGCATATTCCGAACAGGAGAACCTGCCTGTTCTGATGGAAATCCCCTTCGACCGACGCATCGCAGAGACCTATTCAAGGGGGAAACAATTTTTTCCAAAATCGAGGAATACCCGAAAAAATTACCACAGGCATATAGTTGATATTCCGAGGATAATTTTTTCGGGTATGACGAAGAGTTTGGGGAAAAGGGCATTCTCGGACAGCCTCCTGGCAAATATTATGAAAGAACTTGTCATTATAAGCGGAAAAGGCGGCACCGGCAAAACAAGCCTGGTTGCTGCGTTTGCCTCGCTGGCTGAAAACAAGATCCTGTGCGACGCAGATGTTGATGCAGCCGATCTTCACTTGCTCATGGCACCCAAAGTGGGGGAACACCACGATTTTCAAGGAGGCAACACCGCAATCATTAATCCAAATTTATGTACCGAATGCGGATTGTGTCGGGACCTTTGCAGATGGAATGCCATTAGCGAAGATTTTAATGTTGACAGCCTTGAATGTGAAGGCTGCGGCGTTTGTGTCTATTTTTGCCCTGAAGAGGCTATCGAGTTCCCGGTGAATACCTGCGGGGAGTGGTATATTTCTGACACCCGTTTTGGTCCCATGGTCCATGCCAGGCTGGGCATCGCCGAAGAAAATTCCGGCAAACTTGTTACCCTCGTAAGGATGGAATCCAAGAAACTGGCTGAAGAAAAGGATCTGGATTTGATTATTACGGACGGCCCCCCGGGTATCGGGTGTCCGGTCATTGCCTCCATTGGCGGCGCCTCGGCGGTTCTTATTGTTACGGAACCCACTGTTTCCGGACATCACGATATGGAGCGTGTTGCACAGTTGGCCGTCCACTTCAATGTCCCGACCATGATGTGCGTGAATAAGTTTGATCTAAACACCGAGCAGACATCCGAAATCGAGGCATTTTCAGTAGAAAAAAATGTAAAGGTTTTAGGTAGAATTCCCTTTGATCCCATGTTCACAAAGGCCATGGTTCAGGGGCAGACGATATTTGAATACAATAAAGGTTCAGAATCGGGCCAGGCAATCAGGCTGATCTGGAAGCGCGTAAGCGAAATGCTAGACCTCGGTTGACATGATTGCCGGGCCGAAATAAATTTTGGTTGAGGAGGATATTTTAATGGAAAATGGAAGAATAGCGGTTCCGTCCATGGAGACAGGCGGCCTGGACGGCCAGAGGTCGGGCCATTTTGGCCATTGTGATGTGTTTACCCTGGTTGATGTGGCAGACGGCGAGATTAAAAAAGTAACCACTGTGCCCAATCAGGAACATGTTCAGGGAGGATGCATGGTTCCGGTTAATCTTCTGGCAGGTTATGAAGTGAATGCTCTGGTTGTTGGAGGCATTGGCATGCGTCCCCTTATGGGCTTCAAACAAGTGGGTATTGATGTCTATTACGATGCAACCCGACCTGAGATACGACCGGTTGTAGAAGACTTGATAGCAGGAAAATTACCTATGATAGAGGAAAATCAGGTTTGTGGCGGCGGTGGTGGCGCCGAGCAACTGTCATAAAGGATTTATATGGAAAAATCCGAGGCTTTGTAATGGAACGATAACATAAGTTAGGGTTCGCGCAAAAATAAATTCACATTTTTGCGCGAGCCCTTAGGAGACAAAGTAATGAAAATAGCCGTCACAGCGACTGGTACAGATCTGAATTCGGATGTTGACCCCCGTTTTGGGAGAGCAAAATATATTATCATTGTCGATTCCGAAACCTTTGATTTTGAGGTGCTGGACAACAAGGAAAACGTAAACGCACTGAAGGGCGCTGGAATCCAAGCAGGAAGTATGATAAGTGAAAAAGGTGCGGAAGTGCTACTTACCGGCTTTTGTGGCCCAAATGCATTTAAGACACTTAATGCGACAAATGTAGGCGTGGCCAATAATGCTTCAGGTTCGGTAAGAGATGCCGTGAAGGCCTATCTCGACGGGAAATTGCCTTTATCCGACGAGGCAAATGTTGAAGGGCAGTGGTAAAAACGAAAACGAATAATCCAGGAACTTGTATGTACAAATTATTATTGGTAGCAACGGATAAAAACTCGTTATCTGATTTGGCTTCGGCGCTTTTAACGCATGGTGATGTGGATCTATCCTGGGCCGACTCCGGCAGCACGGCGCTGAATATGATTTCCACGACTCCCGTCGACCTTTTGGTGACAGAAGAAACGCTTGCGGACATGTCTGGCTTGGAGTTGGCAAACAAACTCCTTCATGTTAATCCTATGATCAATTGCGCTGCCGTAAGCCCCCTTTCACATAAGGACTTTCACGAGGCGAGCGAGGGGCTGGGGCTGTTGGCTCAGTTGCCCCTTCAGCCAGGTGCGGAACAGTCAGAACGGCTGTTACAGGTTCTTAGCGAGTTAAAAAACCTTTCGGTTTAGGGTTCGCGGAAAAATAAATTCACATTTTGGCGCGAGCCCTTAGGCTCAATCAGAAGACAGACAATCGCAGATTATTTGCTATGAACCAAATTTTAAGGAGGTGTGCTTGTGAATATTGCAGTCTTAAGTTGTAAAAACATCAAGGACGAAACCTGTCTTGGCTGCCAGCGCTGTTTGATGGCTTTTGATAAAAAGGAAGGGGAATTTGAGAGATACAAAGGTACGGATGCAAAGTTGAGAGCCCTGCTCCATTGCGGAGGATGTCCGGGAACATCTCCGGTTGTTCGGTTGGTTAATCTGAAGGCATGGATGGGGCTCACGGATGAAACAATTGATGCTATTCATATCGGGACATGCCTGCTTGATAATTGTCCCTACAAAGACACAATCATAGAAAAAGTGAAGGCAAAGGCGGGTGTAGAAGTCATTGAGGGCACCCATCCATACAGGCCGGACCAGATATTCGGTAGTTGAAGAGGCAGCGCCGGGAGGTTCTTGAATTTTCTGACACGCACAACCGACAATATCCAAATATCAACCACCCAAAGAAAGGAACAAAAATGTCCGGATCAAGATTGCGCGTATTGGTTATAGGCGGTGTTGCATGCGGTCCAAAGGCAGCCTCAAGACTGAAGCGTCTGCTTCCACATGCGGATGTGACGATTATTGAGAAGGGGGACATTGTCTCCTATGGCGCCTGTGGGCTTCCCTATTATGTGGGGGGTCTTTTCTCTGAAATTGGGATGCTGATGGAAACACCGGTTGGTGTAACCAGGACACCTGTTTTTTTCGAAAAGGCGAAAGGCGTCAAAATCCTTACCCGTACTGAGGCAATCAATATTGATCGAAAAAACAAAACAGTACACGTTAAAAATCTGGATACGGGTGCTGAGGATGACCTCGAATATGACAAGTTGGTACTGGCCACTGGAGGGAACCCTTTCCGGCCACCGATTCCGGGTGTTGACCAGAAAAATGTCTGGTTCATCAGGCATCCGGATGACGCGGATACCCTTGTTAGAGAGATCGAAGCGCAGAATCTAAAACGCGCTGTCCTGGTCGGTGCCGGGTTTATCAACCTTGAAATGGCAGAGGCACTCATCAATAGAGACATGGACGTTACCATAGTGGAAATGCTCGATCAGGTAATGCCTGCCGTGCTCGATAAGGACATCGCCATGTTCACGGCAAAGTATTTGAGACAAAACAGGGTAAACCTTGTTCTGGGTGAACGCGTCACTGCCATTGGCGGAAAAGACAAGGCCTCTTCGGTTGAAACCGACAAACAGAGCATCCCGACCGATCTTGTTGTCATCGCTGTTGGAACACGGCCTAATGACAGTTTAGCAAGAGATGCCGGCCTTCAATGTATGGATCGCGGCGGAATTGTCGTCAATGAATATTGCAGGACCAGTGACGAAAACATCTACGCCGGAGGGGACTGTGCCGTATGTAATTACGTAGATAATATTGTGGGAAATCCACTGTATGTGCCGTTGGGTTCCACGGCAAACAAGCATGGCAGAATCATTGCTAATCACATTGCAGGCAGCCCTACCCCTTTTAGTGGCATTACCTGTACCAGTATTGTCAAGGCATTTGATTTTACCATTGGCCGCACCGGACTTTCGGAAAAACAGGCCAAAGAGTTGAATCTGGATGTGGTAAGCACCACCTGGGCAGGACCTGATAAGCCCCATTTCATCCCTGAAGCAAAACCATTTATCATAAAAATGATGGCCAACCGACGCGACAGAAAACTTCTTGGCGTGCAGGTGGCTGGAATGGGAGATGGCGCCAAACGTTTGGATGTGGCAGCCAGTGCCATTCTTTTTGGCGGAACCCTTGATCAATTGGCGGATGTGGATATCGCGTATGCACCACCCTATGGTCCGCCTCTGGATCCTCTGACAACCTGCGCCCACATCCTTACAAACAAGCTGGATGGACTGGCCTTAGGTATTTCTGCTTTTGAGGCCAGGGAACGAATTGAAAAGGGTGATGTCGTGCTGCTGGATGTGCGTACACCGGATGAATTTCAGACCATGCAGTTGCCCTATAATGTGGTTCATATCCCTCTGGGGGCCTTGAGAGAAAGGCTGAACGATTTGCCAAAAGATAAGGATATTCTTGCATTCTGCAAGGTAAGTTTGCGGGGTTACGAGGCACAGCGGATACTCAACGCAGCCGGTTTTGACCGGGTGAAGTTTATTGAAGGCGGTCTTGTGGGATGGCCGTTTGAAATACGGGTTCCATAAATCGACCCGATTTTAATGAAATCAAAGACGAAAGTGAAACTGTTTTTTTACCAGCGGAACAGTATGTTTCGCTAAAACATAAAAAGAAAGGAGAATAAAATGGCAGTAACTTTTCCACAAATCGGCAATAAGGTCGTAGCAAAAGTCATTGAAAAACAAGGAGACTGTACAATTGGCATGGATATTGGTGACGAATTTGAGCTAAGCACCCATAAATGCGGTGATTTCTGCGGATATTTCTATCACAATATCTCTGGATGGGTGAAAACGCTACAGTTCGGCGGCACTTTTCCATTATTTGAAGACCCGGATGTTCAAGTCTGGGAATGCCCAAACTCCAACAATCGAATAAAGGTCGAACTCAAGAGGATAAAGGAATAGTCTTTACAGAGAAAAACAGTCACAGTTGATCTTTTGGGCTTAACTGGCGTTGTGGTATTAATTACCTATGATGTCAGTTAAGCCTTTTTTCGTTTATACCCAATAACCACTCAGGTTCAAGGGTTCCCTCCTGGCCGTAGGGAACCTTATAAAGTGAGTTACGAGATGTATTGCGTTTATGTGGCAAATACGGTATCCTAGCTACTTTGAATCGCGTTATTTTTAATTTCGGGCAGTTATTCTATAGTTAGTGTCCATCCATAAATGAGGATTTTTGTTCAAGATCAAGGCATGCGAAAAAAATAACCGCAGGCATATAGTTGATATTCCGAGGATTATTTTTTGAACATAACGCAGATATT
>JAFDJF010000224.1 GCA_019307645.1 Deltaproteobacteria bacterium | reverse complement strand
GGCCTCTTCTAAAAAGGGAATACTGTCCGCCCGAACCTCAATTCCAAGGCCGGAATCAATCACCATCTCCGCCATATGCCCCAGAAGACCAAATCCGGTGATATCAGTACACGCATGGACGGGAAAGCCTTTCATTATTTCTGCAGCGTCCCGGTTCAGGGTTGCCATAAGCATGGTGACGGTTTCAATCACTTCGCCGGACGCGATTCCTCCTTTGATAGCCGTGTTGATGATGCCGGTTCCAAGGGGTTTAGTCAGTATCAATTGGTCGCCTGCTTTAAGATTTTTTTTTGTTAACACGCGATTTGGATGAACAAAACCTGTCACTGATAAGCCATATTTGAGTTCATCATCCTCCACGCTGTGGCCACCTACCAAAACAACTTCCGCTTCTTTCATCTTGTCCAGACCTCCCTGAAGGATCCGGCGCAAGACGGAGATGTCCATCTGATTGATCGGAAAACCGACCAAGTTCATGGCTGTCTTGGGAACTCCACCCATGGCATAGACATCGCTCAGGGCATTTGCCGCAGCTATCTGGCCGAACCAGTATGGCTCATCCACTATGGGTGTAAAAAAATCCACCGTCTGGATAATGGCGATATCGTCCGTTATTTTATAAACCCCGGCGTCGTCCGCCCGATCCAAACCTACAATCAAATTTGGATCCGTCGGAAATTCAAGTCCGCAAAGTGCCCTGTCCAGGTCCCCTGGGGCTAATTTGGATGCTCAGCCAGAGCCTTTTACCGTTTCTGTGAGGCGAAGCTCTTTTTTGTCTGTCATGGTTTTTATGCAACTCAGGGGTTAAGATATGGTGTGAGTTAGTGGTTGAAAAAATGTAAGTAACCCTTATTATGATCCTCCTGCTGAAATAGTCCCAACCTTCGAAATCATTTGAAACATTGCTTCTTCGGTATCAGTTGATCGAAGACCTAAACCATAATGGAAAAAGTCCGATTAATCAAACTGGAAATTCCGATAGCTAAAGCGGTTTTTATAGGGAAAACCGATAGGTTGGGTGAGATCCTTTTATCGAAGTGAAGCTTGAGAGCGTTCTGAGAGAAGCGAGATTGAGATTTTAGATCAAAACAAGAATGATGAACTCGTAAAAAGTCGGGAAACACCCTCCTTCGTCATTCCGGCGAAGGCCGGATCGGGGTCCGGGGCAGGCTCTGAACCGTGAACCCTTGAACCTGCGTAGTTACTACTTTTCAAAAAAGCTGAAAAAAACCGCTTCATATCCCCTGGGTAGATAGTTCCATTTTTTACCGTAGACATGAACCCGTTTTGTTTCTCCAGTGGCGTCATAAATCCTGCCGCCTTCAAGGACCCAGGCAAGCAGTCCCCCTTTCAGGTTGTAGATATCAATCCCTTTGTTTGACATCTTTACGGCAAAATTTCCACTGCGGTAGCTGATGGTACAGTAGGCGATGATTGTCCACCCCTTGTATTTCGAGGCGTCTTTCAGAAATGCTTCTTTGCTCATTGCACCCGGAAGCATGGAAACCTTCATTTCTAATGGTTTTCGTGTATCAATAAAAAGCACATGTCCGGTTTCCATCTGTTTCATTGCCTGGCGGGGAGATATGTCTTTCACTAGCGGAAATTCTTTTTTGTAGCCTTCATACATTTCATACACTATCTCTTTCTTTTCTGCATCTGTCAGGTCTGAGTCACCCAAAACTGTCTGGGGGATCAGTAGTGCAAAAAAAATCCACAAATAATGCCTGTTATAAAGAAACACAACCGCAAGAATCGGGTTAACAATCTTCAGCAAAAAGCTTGTTTTCATGATCGGTCCTTTCGCTATTGCAGTTTTGACAGGATTATCTGTGAGGCAGTTTCAAAGTGCTAACCTGTTATTTTTGTGGGACATTTTCGGGGAAAAGAGGTTGCTTTTTCAACAAAAACAATAAGGAAAGCAGCCTAGAGTGTCAAGCCGTTCCACTGAACACTGGCAACGGACGACTGACACCACCGGTATTTAAGCAACCGGTTAAGATACGGAACGGAGGATCGAAAGTGAGATTTTCTTGATATTGCAGCTGAAATCGGTGAAAATCATGTGTATTGCCGGGGGATCAGTATGTACGAAACCTTAAAGAAAAAATTTTCAGAGATCGTGGATCAAGCGAATTTGGCATCTGAAGAAGTGAAGATTTCGGGCAGAGCCCTTACAGCGAAAGAGGCAGTCGGAAATCCCGAACACCGTGATTCCCTTCTTCAGAAGGGTAAAGAGCGATTGATACAGGCGGAGTTTAGAGGTTCATTTGGCCAGGCATTCACAGATATGCCGGACAATTTCGAGGGCAGGCTATCTCAGATTGTTGAAATGAACCTGACAAGCAATTTCAGGCGTGCCATACTTATCTCTACCATTAATGCGGTGATGAGATATCTGGGAATGATCGATAAGAGCATACACTGCAGAGGCACAAGCCCTGTCAGATGCAGTAAGGAACTGATAAAATATCTGAAGGAGGAATTCGGCAAGCCGAAGGTCGCTCTGGGGGGGTTGCAGCCCAGGATGTTGGAGACGCTTTCCGGTGAGTTTGATGTGAAGGTAATGGATCTGGATGAAAACAATATTGGGCAGAAGGCGTATGGGATAACGATTGGGCCTCCGCAAAGGACGGAAGCAAATCTCAACTGGTGCGATATAGCGCTGATAACCGGAACCACGCTTGTAAACGATACAATTGGTGAATTCAAGACTGAGAAACCCGTGATATTTTACGGCGTGACTATTGCCGGCCCGGCCCGTTTGCTGGGTCTGGAGCATTTTTGCCCTTACAGTTTGTAAGGGCATTGATAATTCGGTGTGTGTCCAATTTATGCAAAAAATGTCATGATGAGGTGAGGATGTCTTTAGAGAAATTGAAGTTCGTCGTTAAAGGCGGCGGGGAAATGGCAAGCGGTGTTACCTGTAGGCTGTTCAAATCCGGTTTTAAAATAATATGCGTGACAGATATCTCGCAACCCCTGGCAGTCAGGAGAGAAGTATCTTTTTGCGAGGCCGTCTATGACGGTCAAAAGGCGTTGGAGGGGGTAACAGTCGGATTGATAGAATCTTACGATCAGGTTCAGGGTGTATGGGACAGTGGCCGGATACCGATTATTGTTGATCCGGAGGCCGGGGTGATTGATTTCCTGAAGCCGGATGTTGTGGTGGATGCCATACTGGCCAAAAAAAACCTGGGCACCAAGATAACGGATGCTCCTCTGGTTATCGGTCTGGGCCCGGGCTTTTGTGCGGGAAAGGATGTGCATCTGGTCGTGGAAACCAATCGCGGTCACAATCTGGGGAGGGTCCTGTCTGAGGGAGAGCCGGAAGAAAATACGGGTATCCCCGGGGTTATTGCCGGTTATGGCGCTGAAAGGGTGTTTCGCGGGCCAAAGGAGGGTCGCCTTAAAACGTTGAAAGACATTGGAGATTTTGTCGAGGCAGGCGAGGTGATTGCAGAGGTTGACGGTACTCCGGTTAAGGCCCGGATAAAGGGGGTTATTCGAGGCATGTTAAGAGATGGGACACGTGTCTGGAAGGGTATAAAAGCAGGGGACATAGACCCCAGAGGGGAAAAGGAATTCTGCTATACTGTTTCTGAAAAGGCAAGGGCCATCGGGGGGAGCGTGCTGGAATGCGTGTTATCTCATTATAACCGTTGAGCAAACATGGATTTTGACCTTTTAAAACAGGTAAACAGCTTATGGAGGAGAATTTATCCTTTCCTGGCATCCCAGATTGCCGCGTCTTATCAGAAAGATTTTGGATCTGTACTGGAACTCGGACCATTTTCAGGGGGAATATCCCTGGAATTGGCCGAACAATATCCCGAACTCAGGATTATTATTGCGGATACCTCGTTGCAGGTTTTAGAATATTTCGCGGCGGAAATAGAAGCTGCCGGGTTGTCCCGAGGCATTGAAGTTAGACAAACCGATTTGAATTTCCTCGATTTCAATGATTCCCAATTTGATCTGGTGATATTCAGGGGAGCCTTCTTTTTCCTGGATGAAAGGGGGAAGATTTTTTGGGAGATTTTTCGGGTTCTCAAAGAAGATGGCATAGCCTTTGTAGGTGGGGGCTACGGGAAAGACACACCGGATGAGTTTATCCGTGAAATCGCTGATGAATCCCGTGAGTTGAATGATAGACTGGGCAGGAAGCGGGTTACTGTAGAGAATCTAAAAGAGATCCTCAGGAGATCGGAGATGGGTGGCCGTTGTCGCATTGTGGAAGAGGGCGGTTTGTGGGTGATCATCGAAAAGTAAAAGCCCTCGGGTATGGTGAAATTTTGGCGAATGGCGGACTGATAGACACATGGAGAGAGGCCTTTGATATCGAACCGGGCGAGGTGGTCAGCCTGGTTGGCGCCGGCGGAAAAACCACACTTATGTTTGCCCTGGCCAGGGAGCTGGCGGCGCCAAAAAAACTTGTTATTACGACTACCACGACCAAGATATTTTACCCTTCCTCATCGGACACGCCCTATGTTCTGGTTTCTGAGAAAGATGATGAAATAGCGGATTTCATCCTCAATAAAGCTGAAAAATACGGTCATATCACCATCGCCTCTGAGAATATCGTTTCCTCCGGAAAACTGAAGGGGCTCGATCCGGAGTTGATCGCAGGATTATGTAGACTCAAGCCTGTATCATGCATTATTGTGGAGGCAGACGGTGCGGCAGGAAGACCACTGAAGGCCCCGAATATTGATCACGAGCCGGTGATTCCTCAGAACTCGTCTTTAGTGATCCCGGTGGTGGGCATCGATGCACTGGGTTGTGAACTGAGTGAGGCGCATGTGTTCAGATCTGAGATCGCGGCCAAATTATCAGGGAATGCGTTGGGCGATGTTGTTTCGCCGGATACTGTTGCCACTTTGATGACGCACCCGTCCGGTATAATTTGCGGAAGTCCGGTTCAAAGCAGGATTGTCCCTTTTGTCAACAAGACGGATCTTAATGACGGGCTGTCAAATGCGAGAATCCTGGCTTCCAGGATCCTGAAAGCAGGGCACCCGCAGATTGGTCGAGTTGTGCTGGGGCAGGCGAAATCCCAGCCACCTGTTTTAGAAGTCGTTACGTAACTTCTCAAAAAGTTCGGGTAAGATCGCTGCAATAAGGCGGCGGCGGTGTCTTTTTAGAAATCCGCATATTTGGGAATCATTCCAAACTGACGGCAGCTATCTACGCAATTTGTAATGTGAGGCTTTAAATCTTCGCTGCCTTTTCGTTGCTTGAAATCCAGGCTTGACGCGTATAATCGCATCCCTACATGGGTGATGCGGATTCCTAAAAAAACACCGCCGCCGCCTAAACCGACCCGAATTTATTGAGATGTTACGTCGTTACCGGGTAAGGGCTCTCTATTTCATGGAGATTTCATTATGGACGATATTTTTGAAGAGATTGTAAAGATAAGGTCTGAAGGAGGAAGGGCCGCACTTGCCACCATTACAACCATTAAAGGCTCAACTCCCAGGGCGGAAGGGTCAAAGATGTTGGTCAGGAGTGACGGAAGCATCCTGGGCTCCATAGGTGGGGGGAGTTATGAGGCCCAGGTTTGCCAGGAAGCCAGGGAGGTGATAACCGATGGCAGATCTCGGGTGCTTCAATTTGATCTTACCGGGAAAGAAGTGGCCGAAGAGGGGATGATCTGTGGCGGAACCATGGAGGTCTTTGTTGAACCCATTATGACAAAACCTGTCTTATATATCTTTGGGGGAGGGCATATTTCATTTTTCATAGCCAAAATCGGCAAGATGCTGGGGTTTAAACTGGTCGTGATCGATGACAGAGAAGAGTTTGCCAGTCCTGACAGGTTTCCAGAGGCAGATGAGACCATTGCCCGGGATCTTGAAGATGTGCTTCCCAGGCTCAAGATAACCCCGTCATCCTATATCGTTATTGTCACAAGAGGGCATCTTCTGGATGAAAAGGTGCTGGAATGGGCGGTGAAGACGGATGCTGGATATGTTGGTATGATAGGCAGCAGAAAAAAGAACAGAACCGTATTTTCCCACCTGGAATCCAGAGGTATTTCAAAGGAATTGCTGGAGACGGTTCATGCCCCTATCGGGCTTGATATACATGCTGAGACTCCGGAGGAAATAGCCGTCAGCATTATGGCGGAAATCATAATGGTTAGAAGGGAGACAGAGTCTTCAGGGCCTAAAATCTGGACGTGCTGATGTCTATTTTCTTTTGTTTCTAACGGGTTAGTATTTTGATGAAACGGCAACCCGCCCTGCCTGAGAAAAGACCATTGATAACTTCTTTGAACTTTTCTAATATCCGTGTTGAGATCTTTTGAAAGGAGACTCTCACCGGACTCGCCCCAGTTTGGCAAAGTGCTAAACTGCTACAGTGAATAACAATTTGATTAAGCGAAGGAATCCGGGTCGTCAGGGCCAGGGTTCTTTAAATTTGTCATAAATTTTGAGTAACATTATAGGAGGCATACAGAATATGGAGATAAAAACGATAGGCGTTGTCGGCGCAGGACAGATGGGTTCAGGTATTGTGCAGGTGGCGGCAGCCAGCGGATTTTCCGTGATTATGAACGATATCAAAGACGAATTTGTTGAAAGAGGTTTTGTTGCTATTGAGAAAAGCCTTGGGCGTATGGTCAAAAAGGAGAAGATCACTCAGGAAGATCAGAAGGCGATCCTGGGCAGGATAGAGGGCTCAACCTCTTTAAACGATATGATCGAAGCCGATTTTGTGGTGGAGGCTGCCACAGAGAACGAGACCTTAAAGCTTCAGATTTTTACTGATCTGGATGAAAACTGTAAGAAAGGCATTATCTTAGCCTCAAATACGTCTTCCATTTCTATCACGAAAATCGGTAACGCCACAGAAAGGCCTGAAAAAGTAGTCGGCATGCATTTTATGAACCCGGTGCCAATGATGGCACTTGTGGAAATCATCAATGGGTTGGCCACGTCCGATGAGACCAACCAGGTCACTCAGGATCTTTCCGTGAAGATGGGAAAAACCCCGGTGCCTGCCAACGATTTCCCGGGATTTATCAGCAACAGGATCCTTATGCCGATGATCAACGAGGCCATATATGCCCTTTTTGAGGGTGTAGGCACTGCGCAGGATATAGATCGGGTGATGAAACTGGGTATGAACCATCCCATGGGTCCGTTGGCCCTGGCTGACCTTGTTGGTCTGGATACGTGTTTGGCCATTATGGAAGTCCTGCATTCCGGATTAGGTGACGCCAAATACCGGCCGTGCCCCCTTCTTCGGAAATACGTTGATGCAGGGTGGCTTGGTGTGAAGA
>JAFDJF010000003.1 GCA_019307645.1 Deltaproteobacteria bacterium | reverse complement strand
CCATTATTATATCCCTGCCGGTGTTTTAGTCACATTTGTCTTTCCTGCGGGCCTGTGGGGGACATCCGTGACACGATAACTTTTCCGTCCCCCATATCGCTAACGGGTGAACTCCGGACACTTACTATGCCCGCCGTTTTTTGGCTATCATTTCAGCTGCCTTGATCAACGGATACGCAGTGGGCGGTGCGGTCAGAAGAGGATGCGTCCCGATTTGTGCGGTCAACAGGGCATCCACGGTCATCCTGTTTTGAATCACAAACCCTATCAGGTTTGTTAATTCGCCCGCTGATTTTCCGCCCATCACTTCTCCACCTAGAATGATGCCGGATTCCTTTGAAACAATTAATTTAACAATCTGCTTTTGCGTGTCCGGCAATGTGCCCGGATGCCGATCAATCCCTTCGAATGTGGCGGTCAGAATTTCAAAGCCCCGCTCCTTTGCCAGATTTTCAGTCACGCCCGCCGCGCCAAACGCATGATCGCCGATTGCCGTGCAGAAAATAGATATGGTACCACCAAACAGGCGGACCGTGGACAGCTTATATAAATTCATTGCCGCAATTCTTGCTTCCGCGCAGGACGTTGACGCCAGCATCGTGGCTTTCACGGTTCGTGTAATAAAACTGACTTTTTCGGCGCAGTCGCCAACAGCAAAGATAGCGGGATTCTCCGTTCGCATATATTCGTTGACCCGGATAAACCCCATGTCGTTAATTTTTAATCCGGCTTTTTCGGCAAGCACAACATTGGGACGATACCCGACAGACAGAATCACTGCGTCCGTCGCCAGTGTCTCGTCATTATTCAGCGTTACCCCTGTTACCTTGCGATCTCCATTGATTTCCTTAACGCCGCTGCCGGTTTTTAACTTTACACCTCGGCGTTCAAGAATTTCTTCTGCTTTGAGTGCGAGTTCCTCGTCAAATGCCAGGCTCAACACATGGGGCATCATCTCCACCAGCGTTACGTCCTTTCCTGATTTTCTGAGTTCATCCGCCATTTCAACCCCGATAAATCCGCCGCCTATGACCACCACTTTTTTAATGCCATCAAGGTTGACTCGAAAGTTATCAAGATATATCTTGTCCTTGGGGATGGTATACACACTCTCCAGATCGGCTCCTTTCAGCCATGCGGGTTTAACGGGTGTTGATCCGGTTGCCAGGACCAGTTTTTCAAATCCAATATCCGTGCCGTCAGTGATTCTGCAGGTTTTATTTTCCTGGTCAATGGATGTGACCTCAGCAATTTTCAGCGTTACGCCCGCGTTCGACAGGGCCGCGTCAGGGACACTGTTCTGGTCGCTGCTTTCCAGCGTTCCAAACACATAAGGAATCCCGCAGGGAACCAGAACATGTTTTTCTTTTCGGACAAGCATCACTTCCTTGTCCGAATAAAATGATTTTGCCGTTGTTGCAGCAACAATGCCCGCAGCACTGCCACCAATTACCAGCACATCTGTTTTTTTCATTTTTTTCAAATCCTTATATCGCTCTTAAAATTAATATTCCAAATTATGCGGCAACTACACCCAATATGAAGTTCCGCATGCCCGTTTGCCGGTTTTAAACCGACTTTCCCCTGTTCAAGGCAGAATCTTATTTTGGAAAATGCCCAAACACCCTCAGACTCCTCCAAAACCTGCTTCAATCTCTCTTTACCATGCATCTTGACAATACTTCTCCTGCCGGATCTTTGCAAGCCATTTCTCTATTCATGCCTCCTGAAGTATCGCCGGTTGAGCACCTCCCGGTATTGCTGACATAGCTATTTATATCAAATAGTTGACAGATATTCAGAGCATTTTTTTCTCATCTTGCCGGATAATCCGGGCTATATATTATTTGAACAAGCAATGCGAGCGCATTCCCCGTAGCTAGCTGCGGGGAGGCTTCAATTTTTCATGCACACTGGGAAAGTCTTCCAAATTTGTATGTGGGAGAAACAATGCGGAAGTAAATTCATCCATAAATTGATTGTTGCTTGAAAAATCGATATACGTCATTCTGTTAGAGACTTCGATAGCCTCTTTGCGATAATTTTCGGAAAGCAGGGTCATGTATGCGCCGGCAATGGAGCTGTTGCCGATGTATTGAAATTTATGTTTATCAATATCAGGCAACAGGCCGATGATGATTGCCTTTTCCAGATCAAGATACTGCCCGAATCCGCCGGCGATAATAATCCGATCGATCACTGAAAAATCAAACCCCGCCTGATTCAAAAGCACCTTAAACCCCGCATAAACCGCCCCCTTGCTCCGGATAATGTTGTCGATATCCGATTCCACAAAGAGAATGTCTTTATCAACGGATGTTTCTTCGGCAAACGCCAGGATATAGGCGGTTTCATCGCCATCTTTCGTGATTCGGGGGTGTGTGTCGTCTATATTAAATACACCATTTGGCTGGATAATGCCGGTTATCAGCATTTCGGAAATCAGATCGATCATGCCTGATCCACAGATGCCGCGGGGCAGGGTGTTGCCCACGACTGAATAGGACGGTATAAAACTATCCGGATCGATTGAAATTTTCTCAATGGCGCCATCTTCCGCCCGCATTCCCCAGCGGACGCCGCCGCCTTCAAAAGCCGGACCTGCCGAACAGGAAGCTGTCATCAGCCAGTCGTTATTGCCCAGAACAATTTCTCCGTTGGTACCCACGTCAATAAAGAGGGTAATGGCCTCTTCCCGGTGAAAGCCGGTATAGATCAGCCCAGAAACAATATCGCCTCCGACATATCCTGCCGGTCCGGGCATGACAAATACAGCCGCATCCGTATTCACTTTCAGTCCGATATTGCCGGCCTTTAAAACCGGAAACGCTGAAACAGACGGAATATACGGTTCACGCCTGATATGACGCGGTTCTATCTGAAGGATCAGGTGGGTCATGGTGGTGTTGCCTGAAATAACCACATTGTCGATTTGATCCCGTTTTACGTCCGCACTGTTGATGGCTTCATTGATCAGGCCGTTAATCGTGGCCAGACCCATTTTACTGAGTTTTTTAACACCGTTTTTTTCTGTACAGACGATTCTGTTGATCACATCATCACCGCAGGCTGCCTGTCGGTTGTGCCCTGAAGTGGCGGCCAGGATAGTACCATCCGCCATGTCCACCAGATAAACCACGATAGATGTTGTACCGATATCGATGGCAAGGCCCAGGGAGTTTGAACCGCCATTACCGGGTGTTACCCGAACGATTTCACTTGAGCAGCTTTTTTTGACAACAGCGGCCGTGACTTTCCAGTTTTCGTCCCGCATTACGGCTGCCAGTTCCCGCATCACTTTCAGGCCCACACTCATTCTGCTGATATCGCATCCTGTTTTTGAGAGCCCCCGGGTAAGTCGATCCAGGTCACTGATGGCGTCTTCAAGGGTCGGTGGCTGAAGCTCCAGTGCAATATTTTTCAGCATGGGCGTAATTTCTGTTACCAGACCTTTCATCCTGGCCGTCGCTGCTTCTCCCATTCCGGCAATTTGGAGTTTCTTTTCAAGTGTTTCTTCTGGAATCCTGACGGTCATATCACTGTGAACGGTTGTCTGGCAGGCCAGCACATAATTGTTTTCTTTTTCTTCCAGGCTCAAAAGCGGGGTGTCCGTTTGCTCACCAGTGCCTGATTCTAAAACTAGTTTGCATTTGCCACAGGCGCCTTTCCCGTTACAGGAAGCGTTCAGCGGAACATCAGCTGCCAGTGCCGCAGCAAGCAATGTTGCCCCCTCGGCAACAATGACTTCCCTGTTGTCCGGTTTAAAAAGAACTTTATAGTCTGTTGCTTTTTCTACAGCCGGGGCTTCATCAATCCCTTTGCCGCCACGCTTTTCCATGAACCAGATGGGACAGGACGAACGAAACTTGCAATAAATTTCAGGATCACGGCATTTCAGGCATTCGTCGCATAAATAGATATTGTGCTTCATGCACATGAAATTGGTCTCTCTGTCCGGATGATTGATGCATTTACCCATTTAAAGTCTCCTTCTGTTAACAAGCCGAGATTAGTTCGCCATTTTTTCAAGCGTATCAGAAAGCGCCTTTTCCAGCCTGTCCCTTTTATATCCCGCCCGACTTCCCCAGTAACTGCCTGCAATATCAAGTGGTTTTTTCAGGTTGACACCCCGGTTGATTTATGTCATACATTTGGATGTCAAAAGCAAGTTCTCATTCCTTTATATTTTTGTTTCTTGACTATCTCATTATGTTTCTGAAAAAGTTCATTCCTATAACATAATTGAAATATAATATGGATTTACCCTGTTTGAGAGGGGGGGGCATGAAAGAGTCGAAAGGTGCTTCAAAGAGCCCCATACCTGCCTGGAAAAAATTTGTAAAACCAATCATTTTCATTGCTGTTGGCATTGCTGTCGCCTTCCCGATTTTCAGTATGTCCTATTTTACCATGGTGCGCACCTCAACACCTCAATTCTGCGCATCGTGCCACGAAATCCAGTTTGCTTACAACACCTGGAAAACATCTACCCATGTGAACAATGCCCAGGGCTTTGTGGCAGACTGTATGGACTGCCATCTTCCTGCCCCCCATGATACCTTTAATTTTTTCTATGCAAAGACAGCGCACGGCATTAAAGACATCATCATGCATTTTATCCAGGATGAATATGACCACGAGAAAAACAGGCTCGCGGCTTATGCCGCTTTCAAAAATGAGCAATGCCGGAAATGCCATCGCAATCTCCTGTATATCCCTGACAAACGGGGGGCCATGCTTGCCCACAGAGCGGTTGTTTATGCAAGGCCCGGTTATGAGAAAAGATGTGTGGATTGCCACAGGAATCTGGTTCATAATGCCAGGCAACTGTATCAATATAAGCAGTATGGGGATACTTACAGGGGGTTAGGGCTATAGGATGTAAATACTGTTTGTTGAAGATTGACAATTTGATGGCGTCAATTGTTACGAATCCTCATTCGTGTACAGATTAATCAGTTGTCAGCATTGAACAAGCAGTGCGAGCGAATTCCTCGTAGCTTGCTGCGGGGAGGCTTCAATATTTAATAGTTGGGAAAGGGGAGGGTAAACGATGAAAAAAGTGATTCTTTTTGCAGGTCTGGCGCTCGGGATGGTATGCCTGGTGATGTCGGGCACTATAATTGCCGATGATCAGACAGGCAAGAACATGTTTAAGCAAAAGGAATTCAGGATCGAGCGCAGTATGCCAAAGGAGGCGGTGGCCTGCATTGAGTGCCACAAAAAAGAAAATCCAGGCCTCTTTTACGATTGGGCAAACAGCCGTCACGCCAACGCTAACATAACGTGTCTGGACTGCCATATGGCAGAGGAGTTTGATCCTGACGTGAGCAAGGAGCATTATAAACAGTATGAACGGGCTGATCAGCAATACGGGACCCGGGAATATAAAGTGCCCGTCACGGCAGTGGTTTCTCCCAAGGACTGCTCGCGCTGCCACCCTGACGAGGCAAAGCAGTATAGTCGTAGCAAGCATGCCAATACCTTGGAGATCATCTGGAAGATCGATCCGTGGCTTAATAAGGGTATGAACAGCGAAAATGAGAGGACCACGGGCTGTTATCACTGTCATGGGACAATCGTCGAGATGAAGGACGGCAAGTTGACCCCGGAGACCTGGCCCAGCGTAGGAGTGGGGAGGGTCAACCCGGATGGCAGTAAAGGATCGTGCAGCAGTTGCCATACGCGGCACCGGTTTTCCATAATGGAGGCCAGAAAGCCCGAGGCTTGTGGACAGTGCCATTTGGGACCGGACCATCCGCAGATCGAGATTTTCATGGAGTCTAAACATGGCGATATTTACACCGCCTTTGGGGATACCTATAACTGGACCGCAGCGCCGGGCACATGGACACCCGGAGTGGATTACCGGGCTCCCACGTGTGCCTCATGCCACATGTCAGGGGCAGGTCCGGTGCTAACCTCCCACGATGTAACAGAGCGTCTCTCATGGGAGCTCCAGGCTCCTTTGACAGTCCGCCCGGAAAACTTCAAGCCTTTCCCGGCCAAGACCGACTGGAAGGTGGAACGGGAAAAGATGAAGGCGATCTGCTTGCAGTGTCACTCCAACCGATGGGTTGATAATCACTACACCCAGATAGACAAGACGGTTCAGGAGTACAATGATGTGTACTTCAAGCCGGCCAAGAAGATGTTGGATGAGCTTTATGCCAAGGGGCTGCTTGACAAGGCCAAGTTCTTTGATGAAAGGCCGGAGTTAGATTATTATTACCTGTGGCATCATGAAGGACGACGGGCTCGGATGGGCACTGCCATGATGGCCCCGGATTACAGTTGGTGGCATGGATTTTTTGAATGCAAGGAGAGGTACAATGATTTCATGGAACTTTCCCGTGATCTGATCAAACACAACAAGAAGGCATACAGGGCCACCGACTACCCCAATGCCACGGGTAACACAAACAAGCCGCCAGAGGTTTTGCCGAGAACCAAATAGAGACTCAAACCATGACGGGCAACCCCCTTCCTTAAAATCCCCGATCTTCCACTCTGAAGGGAGGGGATTTTTAAAACAATAAAATCCCGGTTTTTGACCTAAGTCAAGGAAGCCAATTCAGAAATGGCTATAACAGGTTATTGTTTCAAGCAAGAAAAGGTTCTGTGTTCGTGATGAAATGGAGCAATGAAGCAAACGACGCATTATCAAGGGTCCCGTTTTTTGTCAGGAAACGGGTGAAGCGGCGAGTGGAAGCGGAAGCAGCCCGCTGTGGGACCGATGAAGTGACCATCGAACATGTTCGTACATGCCGGAAGAGGTTCCTTCACCACATGGAGGATGAAGTCAAGGGTTTTCAGGTAGAGACCTGTTTTGGTCCGGGCGGTTGCCCGAACCGGGCAGTGAATTCCAACGGCCTGCCCGAAAGGGTTGAAAATCGTCTCTCTAAAAGAAACATGAAGTCGTTTTTAAGGGAGCGGGTGAACGGCTCCTTAAAAATGCACCATGAATTTCGAATTTCGGTTTCCGATTGCCCTAACGCATGTTCCCGCCCTCAAATTTTTGATGTAGGGCTTATAGGGGCGTGCAGGCCTGAAGTCACGGATGATCCTTGCACGCAGTGCGGGGCCTGTGTGGAAGCCTGTAAGGAAAACGCCATCTCCATTAAAGATGATGTTCCTGTTGTGGATGATACTAAGTGCCTTTACTGCGGACAGTGCATTCCGGTTTGTCCCACCGGGTCATTGAAGGCGGCACAAAAAGGCTACCGCATCCTGATTGGTGGAAAACTAGGACGACATCCCCGATTGGCAACAGAGTTGCCCGGAATCTATCAGCCTGGGGAGGCCCTGGCGGTCATTGACCGGTGTCTGGACCATTACCAGCACCATTGCCTCAAAGGAGAGCGGTTTGGCGAGATTTTGGAGCGAACCCCTCTGCCACATTCACTCCTGGTTTCCGGGTAAAAAAAACAAAATATTTCCATTTTTGACTTAGGTCAAGGAAATGTTCTGCCCGGTATTCCATAATGGTTCCAGGATTACGGTTTGACAAAGTATTATCATCAATATCAATATTTTCACTTAAAAGGGAGATAAAATACCCTAACCATCTTAAATTTTGAGGACTAAAGGAGATTTTGCCATGAAAGCAAGAAAAATTAAAGACCGCATTTACTGGATGGGTTCTGTGGATTGGGACAGGCGCCTGTTCGACGCTCTTGTCCCCCTTCCGGACGGAACAAGCTATAATGCCTATCTCATTGAAGGGAGTGAGAAAACTGTTTTGCTGGATTCAGTTGATCCTCCCATGGCTGATGAATTTCTATCACAGCTTGAAGGCTTCTCCAAGATCGATTACGTGATCTCACACCATGCGGAGCAGGACCACTCCGGAACCATCCCGCGGATCCTTGAAAAATACCCTGATGCAAAGTTGATATCAACTCCTAAAGCAAAGGGAATGCTTATCGATCTTCTGCAAATACCCGAGGAATCTTTCATAACCGTCAAGGATGGCGAGACCCTGTCTCTCGGGGATAAGACCTTGCAGTTTATATATGCTCCCTGGGTTCACTGGCCTGAGACCATGGTGACCTACCTGGAAGAAGACAAGATCCTTTTCAGTTGTGATTTTTTCGGTTCCCATATTGCAACAACCGATCTTTTTGTCACGGATGAAGGGCGTGTCTATGAGGCCGCTAAGCGCTACTTTGCCGAGATAATGATGCCATTCCGGAACGTAATCGCAAAAAACCTCGAAAAACTCGCACCTTACGATATAGAAATGATAGCCCCCAGTCACGGACAAATATTTCCACGCCCGGCATTTATTATGGATGCCTACCGTGACTGGATACTCGGCCCTTCCCGAAACACAGTAGTTCTGCCTTACGTATCCATGCACGAAAGCACAAAGCTAATGGTCGATTATTTTGTTTCAGCCCTTGTGGAAAGAGGTGTTCGGGTCGAGCAGTTCAACCTGGAAGTAACCGATATAGGAAAACTTGCCATGGCCCTGGTTGACGCCGCCACAATCGTCATTGGGACTCCCACAATTCTGGCAGGCCCTCATCCTTACGCTGCTTATGCTGCATTCCTTGCCAATGCACTCCGTCCCAAAACAAAATTTCTTTCCATTATCGGTTCCTATGGATGGGGGGGTAAGACCGTAGAAACACTCGCGGGAATGATCCCCAATCTCAAGGTAGAGGTCATAGACCCCGTCCTTTGCAAAGGGGTGCCATCCGAGGTTGATTTTAAGGCATTGGATGTCCTGGCTGCCGCTATCACGGAAAAACACAAAGAGCACAATTTTACGTAACTTATGCTTTGCAGGCGGCCTCGTTTGCCAAAAAGCCCTGCATTTTGCAAGCTCTTTTGGTCCGAAAATAAAAAAAGTGAAAAAAGTGATTATCTTGACTTAAGTCAAGGCAATGTTTTCGTTTGTGAGATAGAATAGGTCCAAAAATCGGGTTTATTTGGAAAAACAACCAACATTAAGAATAGGAGGAAAATCATGTTTTGTTTTCAATGTCAGGAGACAGCCAAAAATAGTGGTTGTACGGTTAAGGGAGTTTGTGGGAAACCGGAGGACCTCGCTAATCTTCACGACCTGTTGATTTTCGTGTTGAGGGGTATCTCCATTTATGGTGAAAAGGCAAAAGCGTTAGGGATTGTCGATAAAAGCGTCGGCCTGTTTATCGCAAAAGGCCTTTTTTCAACCATCACGAACGTAAATTGGAAAAATGAATGGTTTGTCGATGAAATAAAGGAAGGCCTAAAAACCCGCGAAGAGATCAAAAACAAATTTCTGGCGGCGTACAAGGAAAAGAATGGTGAGGAGTTCTCAGGGGAATTACACGATTCGGCCACATGGTATTCGGATGATGAAGCAGATTTTCAAGAAAAGGCAAAATCCGTTGGCGTTCTCGCGACAGAAAATGAAGATGTACGCTCACTCAGGGAGCTTCTGATAATCGGATTAAAAGGCGTTGCCGCCTATGCCGACCACGCGGCTATCCTGGGATTTGAAAAGGATGATATTTACGCCTTCCTGATGGAAGCCCTGGCGTCCACTACCAGGGATTTATCTGTGGATGAGATGGTGGCAATGGTGATGAAGTGTGGAGAAGTTGCTGTTAATACAATGGCGCTTCTTGATGAGGCCAACACCACTTCCTACGGACACCCTGAAATTACGGAAGTAAACATCGGGGTTCGGAGCAACCCCGGTATCCTGATAAGTGGACATGATATGAAAGACATGGCGGAACTCCTGAAGCAGACAGAAGGCACCGGTGTCGATATCTATACGCACGGCGAAATGCTCCCTGCCAATTACTATCCTGCATTTAAGAAGTATGATCATTTTGCGGGGAACTATGGCGGTTCCTGGTGGCGTCAAACCAAGGAATTTGAATCCTTTAACGGCCCCCTCATATTGACCACCAATTGTCTTGTTCCTCTCAAGAAGGACAACACATATTTAGACAGGCTTTTTACCACCGGAGTGGTGGCATATCCCGGCGCAAAGCATATTCCGGACAGACCTGAAGGTGGCGCAAAAGACTTTTCCGAAGTCATAGAACGGGCAAAGAAATGTGACCCGCCCATTGAAATTGAGACCGGCAAAATTGTTGGCGGGTTTGCGCGCAACCAGGTCCTTGCATTGGCAGACAAGGTAGTGGATGCCGTGAAATCCGGTGCCATCAAACGCTTTATTGTAATGGCGGGCTGCGACGGACGGCAAAAAGCGAGGGGCTACTTTACCGAAGTTGCCGAGCAGCTTCCCAAAGATACGATCATCTTAACGGCCGGCTGTGCCAAGTACCGATACAACAAGCTTGACCTGGGCGATATCGGCGGTATCCCAAGGGTGCTTGATGCGGGGCAGTGTAATGACTGTTATTCATTAGCTGTTATTGCATTGAAATTGAAAGAGGTCTTTGAGCTTGATGACATCAATGATCTTCCTATTTCTTTTGATATCGGATGGTATGAGCAAAAGGCGGTTGCGGTTCTCCTGGCCTTGCTTTTCTTAGGAGTTAAGGGGATTCGCTTAGGGCCGACACTTCCGGCGTTCGTATCTCCCACTGTCCTTAACGTCCTTGTAGAAAAATTTGATATCAAACCGATAGGCGAGGTTGAGGCAGATATCGAAGCAATGATGGCCGGAAAGTAATTTTTAAAATATTTTGACAGGATATGCAGGACATTAATTCTGTAAATCCTGTCAAAACAATCTGCAATATTCAATAGTCAATCGACAGTTGACAATTGAAAGGGGAATGCAATGAAATGCCCAGGACAGGATATGCAATTCTGGAAACCAGGGGCCATATTTGAGGTAAAATGCCCAAAATGCGGAAATGAGGTGGAGTTTTTCAAGGATGATCCTGCCCGCAAATGCTCCACGTGCGGCCACCGCTTTCTGAATCCAAGCCTTGATTTCGGCTGTGCCTCTTACTGTCCATATGCCGAGCAGTGCATCGGGACCCTTCCGCCCGAACTCCTTGTCCAGAAAGAGGACCTCTTAAAGGACAGGGTTGCCATTGAGATGAAGCGGTATTTCAAACAGGATTTCAAGAGGGTCGGACATGCCATTCGAGTAGCCAGATATGCCGAGCAGATCGGGAGGGAGGAAGGCGGCAACTTAGCCGTCATCCTGTGCGCTGCATATCTGCATGACATCGGGATAAAGGAGGCAGAGCGAAAACACGACAGTACTGCCGCTAAGTACCAGGAGGAGGAAGGTCCTCCCATCGCAAGGGAGATTTTGAACAGGCTCGGGGCAAAGGAAGAGCTGATCGATGAGGTCTGTGATATTGTCGGTCATCACCATCATCCTAGGGAAGAAGAGACAATCAACTTCAAGAGCCTGTATGATGCCGACCTGATTACGAACCTGGAAGAAAATCACAAAGAGAAAGCGATGGACCCAGAGGCGTTGACCCGTATCATGGAAAAATCCTTCCTGACCGAGAGCGGGCGTAAGCTTGGTAAGAAGAGGCTTTTAGAATAGGACGCAGATAGCCTCAGATACCCGCAGATATCTGTTTAGAAATGAACGCTGTGATTCATGAATAAATGAATCCTGAACATCTGCGTTCATTCGCGTCCAAATACGAAGTGGAAAGGATAAGTCGATGAAAGTAATGCGAAAAATCATAGAGATCGATGACGAACTCTGCGACGGGTGCGGCCAATGTGTGCCTTCCTGCGCCGAAGGGGCCATAGAGGTGGTGGACGGAAAGGCCCGTATTGTGGCAGAGAAATACTGCGACGGTCTGGGTGCCTGTTTAGGCGAATGTCCCAATGGCGCGCTTAAAATCGTTGAGCACGAAGCAGATGACTTTGATGAGGAGGCGGTTGAGATATACCTGAAGGAAAAGGCGAACAAACCGGTGGCGGTCCCTCTGGCCTGCGGGTGCCCCTCCACGCAGATCCAGACCCTTATTCCTGTGTCTCCAGCCGGAGAGACCGTGGCCGGGGGGACAGCATCAACCCTCTCGCACTGGCCGGTTCAGATCAACCTGGTCCCCCCCACCGCGCCATTTTTGAAGGGAGCCGATCTTCTGATTGCAGCCGATTGTGTCCCCGTGGCCTACCCCAATTTCCACCAGGATTTCCTGAAAGGAAAGGTGGTCATGGTCGGGTGTCCCAAATTCGATGATGTTGAGGGCTACATCAGGAAATTTACGGAGATATTCAAGACCGCCGACATCAAGAGCGTCACCTCACTGGTCATGGAAGTCCCCTGCTGCTCAGCCCTCCCGGTGATTCTAGAGAAAGCCATGGATGCAGCAGGCAAAACGATTCCGTTGGAGCAGGTGGTTATCAGCACGCGCGGGGAAGTCCTGAAAAGTTGGAATCCTCTCTGAATTGGGCAAAGCGGTTTCCAGCGGGTGGTAGTTTACTTCTGAAAAATGAAAAGTGACGTTCGTCTTTTGACATTTTAGCGGATACCCCTAATATCTTTTTTTCCGGAAAGCGCGTTTGGCGCGTTTGCCGCCCGGGTCGGCCGGGTTGACCTTGATATGCCGATCTTCAACGAAATTTCCGTTTAGCGCCTTGATTGCCTGATCTGCTTCTGAGTTATCCGGCATTTCTATAAATCCAAATCCCTTTGATGTTCCGCGAAATTTATCCATTATGATTTTCGCGGATTCGACCTGGCCAAATTTTTCAAACATGTCCCGCAGCCGTTCTTCGGTGACGTTATAGGATAGATTGCCGACATAAATATTCATAACTGGCCCTTTCCACGGTGAGACATTTGCAAAACGCTCCTTTTTTCCCAATTAGCGCTGAAAAGCTTCACTAAAGTGCCTATGTCAGGCTCAAATTTTGGCACGAAGTGAAGCTTTAGCGCTATCCTTAAAATAGCACGCTATTCCCGTTGTCACTATGACGGTTGCACCGTCGGTTTCAAAATCGCTCAGGCCTTGCTCTGAACCAAAAGCTACCATTTCTGGATGGACACTACCTATAATCGGTGCATTAGACTACAGTGACATTTGCAGCAGCAGGACCTTTCGGGCCTTGCTCGATCTCAAAGGTAACCCGGTCACCTTCTTTAAGGGATTTAAAACCAGTTGCGTTGATTGCTGAATGGTGAACAAACACATCTGCTCCGTCTTCCTGCTCAATAAAACCAAACCCTTTTCGGTCATTAAACCACTTAACGATTCCATTTTTCATAATTCCATCCTCCTTTTTGTAATATCTTCAAAGTTTCGAACTGGAGGATGTTGCTTTATAGCCGGGATAATCCTTCAGCATGAAACCGCCCCGCCGATCCATGGCGAAGCATAGGTAAACATATGAATATTAACCCTTCATTGGATCGAAAGCAAGCTAAAAGTTTGAAGGGTCAGGGAGTTTGAAATTTTTCGATTTGAGTTATGATGTTGTTGGCGAATAGGTGAGAGTGGCCTTATCTCAGTTCCGACACCTTCTGCAGAATATATATCACTTCTTCCACACCGATGCTTCCGTCACCATTGATTTCCGAAGCCGGGTTTGGCCCTTCACCCGGGATGCCCGTGATGATCCCAAGACCCATAACAGCATCCGCCAGATCCACCACCCAGTTGTCGTCGATGTCTCCGGCCGGCAAGTCACCGGCTACAATCATCCGGCTGACGACCACCAGGTATTCCGGCCTTAATTCGTTGTTCAGAAGGGGCAAATTTGTGAACGCGGAGGAGTTAAGCGCTTCACTGGCATCGTAGACATTTAATGATGCAATGGCATCCATGACTGCAAGGCTTTGTTCCGTAAGCTGCCCGAATGCGGTAAAACCGCCGTTCTGGAAATCCAGGTTTGCCGAATTGTCGGCCAGGTTAAAAAACCATTCGCAGGTGGCGCTGTTCGGATCATCCGGCAATTTTGCCATGGCAATGGTGCCCCGCAAATTGGAGTGGGAAAATTCATTGACAATGGGCGGGTTTTTTTCAACCGGGTAAATAGATGAGCCGTTAATGGTCCATCCTCCCCCCTGGATCACAAATCCGGGAATCGATCGATGGATAAGGGTATCGACGTAATCTCCGTTATTGATATAGTTCAGAAAATTGGCCACTGTAATGGGCGCGATGTCGTCAAAGAGAACAATGTCGATATTCCCCAAATTTGTGACCATCCTGACTTTTTCGGCGGTTGACGTCGACGAAAGACAGGGGATCAACACAAATACAAAAATGAGCCAGAAGAATCGGTTTTTCATGGGCACCTATATTTTTATACAACAGGTTTCATATCAATTTGCCGGCGTTATCTTTTCAATGCTCCAAAAAACGCTTGCCATTTTTTCACCGCGGGTTGCGGATCGGCTTGCGGTAAGCTGAGATATGTTTAAGCGTTTTGACAATTGTGCCATACTCATACCCAGTTCTCTTGATGCCCAGAAACATACTAAGCTTCTCGCCTGTACCTTATGGGAATGAAAATGATGGGGAATTAATGCCCAGGCGAAATAGGATGTATCGCTATCGGTTAAGATGTTTTTCAAGCGTTCTAAAAAATTATCTCTATCGGCATTATCTATAAAGATGGTTTTCCTTTCAATGCCGCTAACAATAATATGGTG